>DATMBG010000043.1 GCA_035559535.1 Candidatus Limnocylindrales bacterium | reverse complement strand
CCCCCCGCCCCTACACAGGAGAGGGGGACAGGGGGTGAGGGGAGAGAGGAGTTGGGAAGTGAAAGCCGCACTATAGGACAAAATTAAGTAAACACTGTATTCTTATGAAATTAACAGGTAAAGCTAAAATGGTACGGATCTATATAGGGGAAGATGATAAATGGGAAGGGATGCCCCTATATGAAGCTATTATCAACAGGTGTAAAGAATTACATATTGCGGGAGCAACCGTCTATCGAGGGGCTTTAGGGTATGGTGCCGGAAGTCACGGTCTCCGGAAAGAGAAGATATTTTCCCTTTCCAGCGACCTCCCCATCATGATTACCATCGTTGACCTGGAAGAGAAAATAAATCGGATTTTGCCTGTTTTGGATGAGATGATTCATGATGGTCTGATTGTACTCTCTGAAGTGGAAGTAATTAAGTATACGGCCCGGACCCAAAGCCGGGCTACTTCAGAATCCTGGAAACCGATAGACCCGGAAGAAAATAAAACCGATCCGACCCTTTTCCCATGACTTTCCGCAGTATACTCTTTGAAAAAACCGAAGGCGGCGTAAAAAAAGAAACACCTGAAGCGCCTGTCTTTTTTGTCGATTTAAATCTTGATCAGGTTATAGAGGTTATCACAGCCCGCAAGGAAGAATATAATCTAAAACCATTCTTTTACACTTCCTTGAAGGATATGGACACCATCAAGTACCGCCAGGAAGTGATGCGGGATCTTGAAAACGAAACCCTAGTGGAGAAGATAGAGTCCTTTGCGCAAAAAATGCGCGCAATGCGTCGATGTCTGGCCCTGGTAGATAAGCTTTACTACAAGTATCACAAAGAAGGGTGGTTTTTGGAGGCGGTGAACATTTATTGCGACGCTGTTAATGGCCTGACTCATGACTTATCCCTCGCAGATTTAAAATCCCGTGGCTTCCTGGCCTTTCGCGAATATCTGATGAACTATGCCAAATCTGACCGTTTTACGCTGCTTCTGGCAGAAACAAAAAAGCTTAAAGCCGATTTGGCCACAGTCAAATATTGCCTGCTCATAAAGGGTAACAGCGTCAGGGTTCGCAAATATGAATCTGAAATGGACTACAGCGCCGAAGTGGAAAAAACATTCGAGAAGTTCAAACAGGGCGTAGTGAAAGACTACCGGGTTAAACTGCCCATCGGATCAAGCATGAACCATGTGGAAGCACAAATACTGGACCTGGTAGCCAGATTGTATCCTGAGATATTTTTAAATCTTGACGATTTTTGTGCGAAAAACGGCCACTTCGTGGATGAAACAATAGCCGTCTTTGACCGGGAGATACAATTTTACATAGCCTATCTGGAATACCTTGAAACCTTCAAACGAGCAGGATTGAAATTCTGTTATCCACAAGTCTCCAATACCTGTAAGGAAGTTTATAATTATGAAGGATTTGATTTGGCTCTGGCCTATAAACTCATTAATGAAAATTCATCTGTTGTCTGCAACGATTTTTACCTGAAAGACCCGGAGCGCATATTGGTGGTAACCGGTCCAAACCAGGGTGGTAAAACCACCTTCGCCCGCACCTTTGGACAGTTGCATTATCTGGCCAGCTTAGGTTGTCCCGTCCCGGGCAGAGAAGCGCAACTCTTTCTGTTCGACTCCCTCTTTACCCATTTTGAAAAGGAAGAGAATATCCAAAATCTCCGTGGCAAGTTAGAGGACGATCTGATCAGAATTTACCATATTCTGGATCAAGCCACATCCAACAGTATTCTCATCATGAATGAAATTTTTACTTCCACCACATTAAGGGACGGTGTTTTTTTAAGCAAAAAGATTATGGAAAAAATCATACAATTGGATTTGCTGTGCGTTTGGGTAACATTCCTGGATGAACTGGCTTCGTTCAATGAAAAAACCGTCAGCATGGTCAGCACGGTAGTTCCCGAAAATCCGGCATTACGAACCTATAAAATTGTAAGAGGACCTGCCGACGGACTTGCCTATGCCATTGCCATTGCCGATAAATATCGACTTACTTATAACCGTCTAATGGAGCGCCTGAAATTATGAAAGCTTTTCTCATGTATAAAAATCAGGATTTTGACCTTCAACAGGAATTACCCTGGAATGAACAGGTCCTGATACAAGACCTGGAATTAAACGTACTGTTCGACGCCATGGCGTTGGGGGATAAATTTTTATTTGAAGTGGCAAAGAAGGCTGTATTGTGTGGGCTAAGTAATGATCTGGATACCCTATTTTATCGCCAACATATCCTTAAAGATTGCCTGAAAAATCCTTCCATTGTCCGGGATATCTACCATATTGCGGTAGAAGCAATTGAAAACAAGAAAAAGCATTATTATGGTATTTTCAGCCATTATCCCAGTTCCATACTTTCCAGTTCCATAGAGATGCTGCAGAGGTTTATGGGCCTGCTTAAAAAACTAAAAAGTATTGCCGATGAACAGGCTGATAAATTTGAGTCAGAGGGATTTACAGCATTTTTTGGGATGCTTAAGAGGGAGCTCCCGGAGGAATATTTCGCCAGCGTCCAAGAGCATCTAAGGGAATTGAAATTCCGCCATGGAGTTCTGATTAGTGCCGAATTGGGAAAAGGCAATGAAGTGACCCATCCCATACTTCGTAAACCCCACGACAAAAAGCAGAGTTGGATGCAGCGAATCTTTGCCCAAAAATCACCCGTTTACACCTTTTATATCGCCGATCGCGATGAAAGCGGCTTCAGGGCCCTGTCGGAATTAAAGGACCGGGGGATCAATCTTGTTGCCAATGCCCTCGCTCAATCCGCCGATCATATTCTCAGTTTTTTTACCATGTTGCGGACCGAATTGGCCTTTTACGTGGGTTGTTTGAATCTACATGGGCAACTTGCCCAAATGGGAGAACCTATATCCTTTCCCTTGCCTGTGACTCCTGAGGAACGCAGACATTCTTTTAAAGGACTCTATGACGTCTGCCTGGCTTTAAGTATGAAACAAAAAATTGTGGGCAACGATTTGGATGCCGATCATAAAGACCTGGTAATCCTCACCGGTGCCAATCGGGGCGGTAAATCGACTTTTTTGCGAAGCCTGGGTTTGGCCCAATTGATGATGCAATGCGGCATGTTTGTACCGGCTGAGTTTTTCTGTGCCAATATCTGCAAGGGTCTTTTCACACACTATAAACGGAAAGAAGACATTACCCTGAAAAGCGGTAAACTCGATGAAGAACTTAGCAGAATGAGCGAGATCATAGACCATATCACATCAAATTCCCTGGTGCTGCTCAATGAATCCTTTGCGGCTACAAACGAAAGAGAAGGTTCGGAGATTGCCAAGCAGATTATCTGCGCATTGCTGGAAAAACGTATTAAGGTTTTCTTCGTTACGCACTTATATGAATTTGCCCGTGGTTTTTATGACAAAAAAATGGAAAATACCATTTTTCTTCGAGCTGAAAGGCAAACCGATGGGAGACGAACTTTTAAAATAGTCCAGGGCGAGCCCTTACCAACCAGTTATGGAGAAGATTTGTATAATAAAATATTCGGAACAGACCGTTAGATTCTTTTATGTGGATTGTGGAACCTAACCTTAGGTAGGTAGGAATAAACTTCTTTCCTCAAGCCCTCCAGGCAGTATCTGAATTTTATCAAGATTTTCCAACCCTGATTTGGTCTGCTGTTTTTATGGATTTTGATAAAAGTAGCTTCCTGACCCAGGCCAATTAATTTTAAATAGTTTTTAGAACAAACTCCTTGACATTTTTTTAAATTCAGACTAGCTATAGGTGCGATGAAATCCACAAAAGAAGAGAGAAGGCAAGAAATCCATAAAGTTATAGCCCAGCACAAACTACACATCATCAAACTTAAAACTCATAAAGATTGGCCCAGGGTCGCTGAAACTTATAAGAGGATTGCCCAATCTTATATAGTAACCCAGGAATGGGATGAAGCTTTAGAGGCTCTCCAACGGAGTTGTAAAATCTATGAGGAATTGAATAACAAAAAAGAACTGGGGAGTCTTTACCTGGCTATAGGGAGTATTTTTTATTTTAAATCTTTATGGAAAGACTCGCTGAAGTTCCATGAGAAGAGTCTGGAATTGAAAAAAGAACTCGAAGACCTGGCCGGTATCGCAAAGGTTTATAACAACATGGGAACCGTTCATGCCAGGTTAGGTCATTGGGAAGAAGCTCTGAAGTGGTTTTCTCTCAGTTTAGAGATAAAAGAAAATCTTGAAGACCTGGCCGGGAAGGTGGTAACCTATAATAACATGGCTCTGCTGTTTGATCTTCAAGGGGATTGGGAGAAAGCGCATCAATTTTATAACTATAGTCTCCAAATCCAGGAAGATTTAGGAGATCTCTTGGGAATGGGCCAGATCTGGTGGCGTAAAGGATTGCTTTATGGTGAGCAGAAAAAATATCCTGAGGCCCTGGAGTTAATGGAAAGGTCTTTAGCCGTTAAACGGAGCTTAGGATATTCTCATTTAGAAGAAGACGAAGCGCTATTGGCTTCATTAAAAAAAAGAATTGGCCCATGAAAATAGCCCTCTTTGGAGGAAGTTTTAATCCTCCCCATGTTTGTCACCTGATGATTTGCTATTATGTTCTGGAAACGACGGATGTAGATAAGGTCTGGCTGGTTCCCTGTTATCAGCATGCCTTTGATAAAGAATTGGTTGCCTTTCATCATCGATTCAACATGTGTTCTCTGGCTGTGGAAATCTTTAATAAACGGGTTGAGGTTTCTACTGTAGAAGAAGAGCAAAAAGGAATAAGCTGGACAATAGATACCGTTCGTCACCTAAAAGGACTCTATCCAGATGTGGAATTCGAGTGGATTGTAGGTTCCGACGTAACCCGGGAATTTACCTCCTGGAAGGATTTTGATCTCCTTCAAAAAATGATTACTTTTCGAGTTATTCCAAGGAGTGGTTATTTAGAAGATATCAAGGACGGAACTCCCAATATTTTTTTCCCGAATATCAGCAGTACCCTGATTCGTAATAGAATCAAGAAAGGTCTTTCTATCAGCCATTTGGTTCCAAAATCCGTTGAAAAGTATATTCGGGAGCATCGGCTTTATCTTTAAAAATTTGAATTTAAAGGCCAGAATCCGAGGTCAAAAGATGCTTAGACTTCTGGCTTCCGACTCCTGAGTTCTTATGTTTTTAAAGCAGGTTAAGATTATAGGGGTTCCTATGGATCTGGGTTCCGGACGACGGGGGGTCGATATGGGGCCTAGCGCTCTTAGAATAGCCGGAATTAGTAGAGAACTCGAGCGGCTGGGGTATAAAGTCGTCGACCATGGAGACATCAGGGTTCCGATTCCTGAGACCCGAGATCCCGGAGATCCTCGAGCCAAATACCTGTCAGAAATTGCGGCGACTTGTAAGACCCTTTATGAAACGGTCAAAACTTGTTTAAGCCAGCAATATTTCCCCATTGTTCTGGGAGGTGATCATAGCGTTGCCGTGGGAACCATTTCCGGAGTGTCCTCCTATTATCGCGAGCGGTCGGAAAAAATAGGTTTACTCTGGTTTGATGCCCACGGAGATATGAATACTCCAGAGACTACTCCCAGCGGTAACATTCATGGAATGCCGTTGGCCGCCTGTCTGGGATACGGACCTCCTCAGTTGGTGGAACTGGGGGGATATTCCCCCAAAGTTTTCAGTGAGCATACGGTTCTCATAGGGGTTCGTAACTTAGATCCTTATGAGAAAAAGCTTGTGCATGATACGGGAATTAAAGTTTTTACCATGCGGGATATCGACGAACTGGGAATGAAACAGGTGATACTCGAAGCTCTAAAGTTTGCTGGTCGAGGTACCAGCGGGATTCACGTGAGTATCGACATGGATGTGGTAGACCCTGGTATCGCAACAGGAGTGGGAACACCCGTCCGAGGAGGATTAACATACCGGGAAATACATCTGGCTATGGAATTGATAGCAGATTCAAAAAAGCTCATCTCTCTGGAACTCATGGAAGTTAATCCAATCCTGGACCATATGAACGCTACCGCAGAACTGGGAGTTGAAATAATTTCCTCAGCCATGGGTAAGTCTATTTTATAAAGCAGAAACCAGAAGTCAGAATTTATTCCACTTCTGGTTTTTGCCAGGGTTGATTACAAATGGAATAAGTTATGAAATCTATTTTCACCAAAGGCCTTTGTTATATTTTAATAATAAATTATTTACTTTTATTTTTTCATTCCGATTTGGCCGATGCAGCCAAAAAACGTCCTTCTTCACAACAAGAGGCAAATTCCCAAAATGGCAATCCACCACCCTATAAATCTGCTATTCTTATGGATGCAGACACCGGACAAATCCTTTTTGAATATAATATCCATCAAAGATTAGTTCCCGCTTCCCTTGTTAAAATGATGGTGATCCTTCTGGTTATGGAAAGAATTCAACAGGGATTACTTAACTTTACCGATCCGGTTACAGCATCCGCCTGGGCCAGCAAAATAGGAGGTCATCAGGTTTATTTAAAGGAAGGGGAAGTTTTCCCGGTAGAAGAACTTTTAAAAGCCGTTGCTATTTCCTCGGCAAATGATGCGGCTACTGCACTGGCAGAACACATTGCCGGTAGTACAGAAGCTTTCGTGCAGCTCATGAATGAGCGGGCTAAAGAATTAGGCATGAACGATACAACCTTTGCCAATGTTCACGGTTTACCTGCCGGTAAGGGTCAGGAGGAGAATTATACCAGTGCTTATGATATGGCTATTTTAGCCAAGGAACTATTGAAACACCCGGAGGTTCTTCATTGGTCTTCAACAAAAGAAGATACCTTCCGAAATGGCACGTTCACTTTAACCAATACCAACAAACTGCTTGGGGTCTTCCCCGGACTCGACGGCCTTAAAACGGGATATACCGCAGAAGCCGGTTTTAATCTTTGTGCCACGGCTAAACGAGACGATCTAAGGCTTATTTCCGTTGTTATGGGAGGGTCCAATTCAAGGGATCGATTTGCGGAAACGACCAAGCTCCTTTCCATGGGTTTTAATACCTATAAGAAGGTCAATTTATTTAAAAAAGGTTTTACCATTGATAAAGAAGTTACCGTTTTAAAGGGAAAAACCTACAAGGTGAAGCCGGTTCCTGCTCAGGACGTAGGCGTTTTAATTAAAAAAGGTCAGGAAAACCTTCTAAAGACCGAATATGCCAATCTCGTGGATAGTGTTGAAGCCCCTGTCCAAAAAGGACAAAAGGTTGGAGAAATCGTCGTTAAGCTTCAAGATCAGATATTGACCAAAACGGATTTAATTATAGATGAAGATGTCCCCGTGGGGAGTTTTATAACAAGATTTATCTGGTGGGTGTGGGAGAAGATTTAACCCAGGGATCCGGGATTCTTTTATGTTAAAGGATAATGGATCTTCAGGGGTTATGATGAGGGGTTCTATGTTCAAGGTGATTATGACCGATTCTCAGCGGTTAGAAAGTGTGGATATCGAGCGAGAAATTATAGAAAAAGCCGGTGCAAAATTTGTGGCAGAAACCTGTGAAACCGAAGATGACATCCTTGCACGTTGTCAAGATGCAGATGTTCTTCTATGTGTTGGAATTCCTACTACTCGGCGGGTAATGGAAGCCTTAAAGAAATGTCGGGCCATCGTTCGCTATGGAATTGGGGTAGATACTGTAGATATTCCAGCAGCTACAGAAGCCGGGATCTGTGTAGCCAATGTACCAGACTTCTGCTGGGATGAGGTCGCAGACACGGCCATGTCCCTCCTCCTGGCAGTAGCTCGAAAGGTCGTTCTGCTCAATAATCTGGTAAAAAAAGGCGTCTGGAGCCGGTTACCGGCTAAGCCTATTTATAAATTCAGGGGACAAACCCTGGGAATCATCGGATTCGGTCATATCGGGCGAACTTTTTATAAACGGGCAATCGCCTTTGGTTTTAAGGTAATTGCTTATGATCCTTATGTTTTTAAAGAATCCCTTCACGGTTATGCCGTAGAGTTGGTTTCACTGGATCAGCTATTGAGGACCTCGGACATTATTTCTATCCATACTCCGTTGACTCCTGAAACCCGTGGATTGATCGGAGAAGCCGAGTTAAGAAAGATGAAACCAACCGCCTATCTCATTAATACCGGTCGAGGTCCTGTAGTTAACGGAAAAGCTCTTTATAAAGCCCTTAAAGAAGGCTGGATAGCCGGTGCCGGACTCGATGTCATGGAAAAAGAACCTCCTGACCCCGAGGATCCTCTGTTAACTTTGGATAATATCGTTGTGACCCCCCATTATGCTTCCTATACAGAAGAAGCTTACCACGAGGTCAAGGTCAAAGTAGCAGAAAATGCCGTTCATGTCTTAACCTACGGCTATCCCAAATACTGGGTTAATCCTGAGGTAAAACCGAGAATGCGGAAGTTTTAAGCTCCTACCGGAGCTTATATTTAATAGAAATAGTGCCCCATTGCTCTTCCTGGGCGACATTTTCCGGCAAGGGGGCAAATCTCCATTTTTGAATATAACTGATTGCCGCCTGTTCTAACCGGGTATCTACTTTCTGACGTGGAATGACCCTACCGACACTTCCATCCGGTTGAATCCAGAACTGTAACACCACTTCTCCTTCCACATCGATATTTACTTTAGGTGGAGGAGGCTGGTAAATAATCTCCCGAGACCCGGCCGGACCCTGAATCTGGGATTTAATAGGAAACCCTTTAGGTAAAGGAACTTCCCGATGCTGTAAATCTTCCGTAAGTTGAGGAAGGGAATCCGGCTCCTTTTTTTCCAAAGAATCCAGCCGCTTAGCTTCTTCTTTAGGTACTGGAATTCCAAAGGAACTTTTATTAAACTCGCCGGAATTAAAGACCTGCACCTCTAAAGCTCGCTTAGAGAGGCCGGAATCAGAAGGTAAGCCCTGATTGGGAAAGGATGTAATCTTAGACTCTGCACGGGATACGGTAGTTTCCCCGAGGGGTAACTTATCTGAAATTGCTGGAGGAGCAGGGGTTATTTTCTTGGCGATAGGAACCGATGGAATCGAATTCGTGGAATCTTGGGTATCGGGAACTTCTTTGGAATTCTCGCCGGGTTCTGATAGGGGAGATTTACGTTCCCATCCGGATTCTGGCCTGATCCCTTGAGATCCTTCAAGGGTCTCAACCATCTTTTGCTTTTGGGGACCTTCCGGAATCTGGGCCGGAGCCCGGGGATCTTTAATCAAATCAGGAATCTTAGAGGGAGGTTGCGTAACCGGTGCGGGTTCTTTAAGTAAAGTCTGCGGCCCTCCTTTCAAATTTATCTCCGCAGAAATAGCAGGGACAGTTTCTGCCACCACTAAATTTTTATCTTTAACCGTTGGGGTTTCCTTACTCCCTTCCCCAGGCTTTAAATCGAGGCTATCTCTGTTGATTTGAATGTCTACTTTCTTTTCTGGTTCCAGAGAGTTCTGTTTGATCTGGGCTTGCTTTGAGTCTTCCTGCTCTAGAACCGGCTCTTTTCCTGTTACCGGAGGAGGTACCTTAACCGACCGGGTAGCAGGAGATAGTAACTCTTCCGGTTTTGATTTAACCTCCGGAGATTTCAAAAGTTTCTGGGTTAGAGAATCTTCTGATTTAACAGGAGTTCTGTCTTTAGAAGTAGGGGTTTCTTTGGTCTCTTCTACAGATTTTGAGGAAGGATCTTCCTTGTTGACCTGAATATCCGACTTATTTTCCAGTTGGGTAGCACTTTGCGCAATTTGAATTTGCTCCAAGCTTTCCCGTTTCAGAACAGGCTCGTTCCTGGTCGGCCGGGAAACGGTTTCTGAAGGTAAACGGACCGGAGGCAAAATATCCTCCAAACTCGACTCTGGTTTCGGAGATCTCAGGGTTTCTTGCTTCAAGGCCGTTTTTTCTAATTGGATCGAGGCCATGTCTTTGAGTTGAGGAATTTCTTTGTCCGATGCCTGACTCTGTAAGACTTCATCCCGGGTCACTTTACTTTCGGATTTTGATTGGGCCAACTCAGAGTTCGATACGGGATTGTCCGATATTTGTGCTTTAGCACCCTCTTCCTTTTGGGGTGTGGGTACCTTCTCCGCAAGATTCGTGATCAATTCTGGTGCCGAAACAGCCGGAACAGGATCTTGAGTAGGAAGGACTAAACCCGGCCGTTTGAGATCAGGCTTTAGGTTTTGTTCCGGTACTGTAGAAACAGAATCCTTCAAGGGAGGTATTTCTTTATCTGTGGATTCTTCCAGACCAGCTACAGAATCTTTTTGGGACTTTTGTGTAAACCTTTCAGATAGAGAGGGTTGTTCGGGTAAAGACTTCAATGGCAGAGAAGGAGAAAGTTGTTTTTCTCTCGGAGTATCTTCGGAAGCCCTTCGCTGGATATCTGGGGGCTGAGCTTCTTCAGTTTTAGCCAAAAGATCTGGTTTTCTAACAGGTACGGGCCCCTCCGGCTCTTTTACATCCAGATCGGTGGGTACCTCCCGGGTTATGGGACCAGTCACACCCTGAACACCTATTAACAGATCTTGCTGAGAAGAAGCAGGCTCCCGGACCTCTTCCGACTCTATCAACCGGACTTCTGTATATTCCTCCGAAGTGGAAGGAACTACCTGAACACTGGGAATAGCCAGGATAAAGGCGACATGTAGAGCCAGAGAGATGAGTAAAGCCACACCGAATAAGTGATTTTGAAGAAAAGACTTCAAACTATCAACTCCTGTCGATTCAATTAATAATGAAAAACCTTCCTTAACTCTGTATACACTAAAGTAATTTGACTGTCAAGGTGGTTTTAAAGATTGGTAACTGTAACCATTTAGTAGGTGTCACTTTTTCTGTCTGAACACCCCCTGGCTCCCCTCCAGGGGGGACTGACGTGGGGTGGCTGCTGCTGAATCCCCCCTGGAGGGGAGCCAGGGGATGTTTCTTCTTCCACCTACCAAATGGATACCGATACTAAAGCTCTGTTTGATCCGAAGAAACAAGATGAGAGGGATTCGTATAAGCCCGTTGACTCAGGGCATAATAACTCATCTGGGAACCTAAAGCAAAGAGCTGTATGAACGATTGGAAAAAGTTCCAGATCAGGTACGTCAGGATTAAAAAGATCACCTTAAATAACGGGTTTTTCTCTGAAAGAATGGATCCCACCACATAGGTTACCGTCACGTCTCCCAGTTCCAGCATCAACGTGAGTACTCCCAGAAGCCCTAAAAATATGAAAAATAATCCTAAAACCCCTTCCAGATGATCCATTACAAACCGGATACCCTGCCTGAGACCTCTAAAACTCCGGAGGTCTTTTAGAACAATAATAATGCTGGCGTAAGGCTGAGCCAGTATGATCCCTATGAACAGTAAAAAGAACAAAAATGAGGCAGATCCTAGAATCATCATCCCAACCCCTTGTTCAAATTCTGTGGATTGATTCAAAAGATAAAAGGCCAGAGAGGATGAAGCCAGCAGAATTCCCAATGAGAGAATTAAGATGAGACCTAACCAGGCTTGTAAGGCCAGCATCCGGAGGAGGAAATAAACTCCATATCTTATAAAGCGCCTCATTTTAAAGGCTGGCTGGCCAGATAACCGAATTTTTTCCAGGCCGTCTGAGGAATAGCCCGATAGAGACGACTCCGAACGTTCAAGCTCTTTTAAAAATGGAAAAACTTCCTGGCGGTTCTCCTGAATAAAGCCCTCCGGATAAGTAGGCGACTCACTTTTTGTAGAAAAGGGACTTAACCGATCCCGGGGATTCATTCCCATCCCCGCAAACAGGGCATCTTTAAGAATTCCTCGAATTCCACCTTGAATGAAAAATAACAAAATACTCCAGATTAAAAGCATGGAGAAAAGATAAAACCCCAGGGCAAGAAAGACATCTAAACGTTCTTTTAAGAATACCAGAAGTTCTTGTAGAGCCTTCAGCAAATTTATACTTGCCTGGTTAAAAACTTTCTCCCATTCATTAAGGAAATAAGCCTTACCCAGTTGAGCCGGGATCCCAATGGCTAAGGTTAGAGCGCCATTGAGAAGGATCTGAATTAAAATCAAAGGCCAATTTTGTAGAGTCAGGTTAAACCCTTTCTTTAAAGATTCAGGTATCATTTACTCAGGATACTGGATCTCTCCTTGCTTTTTAAGTTCCTCGATCCAGTTTTCAAAGAGTTCTAAAACCTTTTCGGGATCTTGAATATCCGCTGTAAAGCGATTTTTTCTTCGGATATACTCTATTCCACGGAGTTGAGGTTCCAGTAATTGCTTCAGTTCCTGGGTGGAAATGCCTTTTTCTTCTAAGGCTTTTTGGAATTCCTCCCGGGTAAGAAGAGAATGACCCGGCTGAATATAGGCTTTTATTATCCATCTCAAAGCAACCTCTAGCTCGATAGGTTCCACATTCCGATGGGAAAGATAACCAATTTCATGTAATATCAACCTATTTTCTATCAAATATTCAAGAACCTTCTTTTCATCGGGAGTTCCCTGAAGATCGAGTAAAAATCCTAAAGATTTAGAATTTGCCGCTTCTCTCAATTCACTCCAGGTGATAATGTCAGTATTTTGAACGATAGCTACAATTTTATCGACCAAAACCCTCTGAGAAAAGGGAATTTGCAAAAGAACACTCTGGAGAATTCCCAAGGTAAGCAGTAAGAAGGTCATATAGTTTCCGTGAGAAACAGGATAATATATAAAATTTTTACGCAAAATAAGGAGATTGTCAAACAATTTACAGTAATTTTTGCTTGACTTTAAGGTCTTTCATTGTTAAGTTATCGCCTCAACTTATCATAATATCTATAGTTTTGCTTATACTTTGCAACCTATTTAAAATAAAGGAGAAAGCGCATGAGGGCCTGCCATATAAAAATTTTTAAGCTATTCTCAATTAAAATTCCTGGTAGATTCCGCCATTGTTTTTACTTCGGTTTAACAGGTCTCCTGATAGGAATAACTTTACTCCCATCCCGGGCTCATGCTGTCATAGACTGGCATCTGGAATGGATCCGGGGGAATGACCATGCCCAGCTTTTTGTATTTAATCCGGAACCCAGGGAGCAATCTTTTGTTTTAGAAACCGGAGATCGGGTTAGATTAGATAATATTAATGCCCTCAATCTTGCCATTGAAGGGGTCATCCTGGATGATCTTGTAAAAACTTTTGATTTACTCATCGGAGAAGATGTGCGGTTTAAGTTACCCCCCCATAACCGAAGGTCCAAGATCGATGTAACAGTCTATGTGATCGACACTGCCGCTTTAGGGGGTACTTCTTCTTTACCTCCTCCTCCGGGGTCCTATCCAGGAGGAATTTATCAGCCTTATCCGGGTTATCAACCTTATCCCCCCGGAACTTATCCGTCTTCTCCCCCGGGATCCTATCCGGGGGGAACCTATCCACCCTATTCCGGTACCTATTCATCTTCCCCTCAAGTTCAGGGCGGAGTTACGACCCGAGATCTTGTGGTTACTCCGCGAGATTCGAGAATTCCTTCCCTTATCTACCGTAAGGTAATAGATCATGAGTACGATGCGGAGCAGTTAATTCGAACCGGACAAAAGTTAAATTCCCTTTACACCGATGTCCAGGATGCTCTGTTCTATCTCTTTCAGAGGGTATCTACCTTGAGTGCAGGTGCCCAACCTATTTGGGAAGCTTCTTTTCCTGAGCTCATTCCACCAAGTGCTACCCCACTCCCAGGCGGCGGCGGAGGTGCACTGATTGTCACCTTTTCTACCTCTAATCCAACGGTTGTACCGCGTGAAGTAACCCTGAGTGCCGGAGATATTTTAGAATCTTTGGACCGTCAGGCCCCCCAGGTTGTTATGGGTGAAGATATTTCCTTTTTTGTCGACCCTAACACAACCAATTTTACCCAATTTATTCGGGTTTACCGTACCCGTAGTGCCGGTCCCAATCCAACACAAAATACAGTTTATACCAACGTTGTGAATCATGACAGGCGTCTGGAGCGGGTTATTCGCGTAGGAAATGAAAAGGGTTTCTCGGAGTTTGCCATTCAAAGCTATATTTATCATATCACAGAAGGTGCTCCTTTAATAGGAGAGGCCAACGCTTTAGCCCAGGAGTTAGAAAGACCTGAAACCCGACCTTATCAAGGCTCTACCTGCTTCGGTCCATTTTTAAGCAGTAATACCACTTATTCTACCGGAGCCAATCTGATAGTACTGGCCGGTGTTTTAGTTCCCTTCCGGGTATTTATACGGCACCGAATCAAAAACAATAGGTAATGGATCGTGGGCAGTAGACAGTGACACGGGGGGTGGAAGACACGGGGGGGGGGGAACGCGGGGACGCGGGGACACGGAGATGTGGGGAGTGGGAGACACGGAGAGTGGGAGATATGGAGACAGAATTCTCTGTCTTACCATCTTACCATACCCCATTATCCCCCGCGTCTCCGCGTCCCCCTGTCCAAAAAAGTATAGTTCAGGATTCTCTTCATGTATCCTGTTTTATTCAACATAGGAGGCTTTGCTTTATATACCCAAACGGTATTGCTGGTCGTTGCTTGTCTGGCCGGACTCTGGTTGGCACTCCGGTATGCGAGGAGATTATCGATTCCTCGAGATGTGGTTGTGGATGCAACCTTCTGGGGATTTTTGATTGCCGTTTTAGGGGCTCGCTTGCTTTTTGTCCTTTTAAATTGGTCCTACTACCGCCTTTATCCCACCCAGATTTTAACCCTGGAGGGGGGAGGACTATCCTTTCAGGGCGGACTGATAGCTTCTGGAGTGACAGTTTTATACCTGGCTCGAAGGCGTGGTTTGGATATCTGGAAGGTAGGGGATACCCTGGCCCCGGGTCTGGCTTTAGCTTTACCCATTATGCGCATAGGATGCCTGATGAATGGGTGCGATTCCGGAATTATCACAACGGTTCCCTGGGGGATTACAATAAACGGCGCTGTTCGACATCCTATTCAACTTTATGAGGCAGGTCTTAACCTTCTCCTCCTTCCATTACTATCCTACATGGCAAGCAATTATCGGCAATTGTCCATCCCTTCCGGTTCCCTGCTTCTCACTTACCTCTTTTTATCTTCCCTCATCCGTTTCGGTGTAGATTTCTATAGACCTTCAGAGGAAAAACTTCCCCTAGGTTTTACAATCCCCCAATTGATCTCTCTGGGAATTATGATGATAGCCTTGTTTTACCTCTTACACCGACGGTCTCGATTCCAAAATTTCCAGCCGGCGATCAAAAAAAATATAGCCCCCAGGGTATGAAGAAAGGGCCCACAGATCCCAGGGGTCGTTTTACCGGGAGGTGGCGGAAGGGAAGAGGAAGGCGGTGTAGGAGTCGGAGAACCCCCCGAACCTGGTTTGGTAGCTTCTGTGAGGGCTCTAAAGGCATTGATTCGACCGAAGCCAAAAAAATCGTCTCTTCCCGGATCTCCCAGATCGTCTGCCGTGGAAGTTAAGATAGACCGTACCTGAGTATTAGATAAAGAGGGATTTTTGGAAAGAATCAAACCTACCAGGCCTGCAACGTGGGGGGTTGCCATGGAAGTCCCGCTCCAGGCCTGATATCTATTGTTGGGAAGAGAGCTATAAATGGCCTGACCGGGAGCGACTACGCTGAGATAAGCTCCGTAATTGGAAAAACCGGCCTTTATGCCTTGTTGATTGGTAGCTCCAACGGCAATAACCTCAGGAAATGCCGCCGGATATTCCACCGTATTTGAATTATCATTCCCACTTGCAGCTACAATCACGGCACCACGACGATAGGCATCTTGAATGGATAGCTCCATAGTCCTCGACGGATTGGATCCTCCTAAGCTTAGATTAATGACCCGGGCTCCGTGATCGACGGCATAAGTAATACCGTTGGCAATCCAGGTATTGGCACCTGAACCATCCATATCTACCGACTTGACTGCTAAAATCTTGCAATTCCAGCAAACCCCTGCAATTCCCTTATGATTATTGGAAATAGCCGCTGCAATCCCACTGACATGGGTTCCATGTCCGTTATCATCCATGGGATCTTCATCGTTATTTACAAAATCAGAACCTTTGAGGACTTTACCTGCCAGGTCTTCGTGATTATAATCCACACCGGAATCCACAATTCCGATAATTACGTTAGAACTTCCCCTTTCCAGATCCCAGGCTTCCACGGCATCAATTCCATTCTTATCAGTTGTTTGGAGACCATATTGGAGGGAAAAGAAGGCATCATCTGGAATAGCCGAAATAAAATAAAAATAGTTCGGCTCGGCATATTCTACCTCTTCCAATCCCGCATATTCCCGGGCAGCCGCTTCTACATCCTTGCTCTCATCAATTTTCAGTTTTAAAACATTGGAAAGTTCATCTGCTATCAGGGTTCTGGACTCCTGGGCTCTCTGCTTAAATACAGGTTCAACGGCACGTACCTGATACTTGCTATTGAGGAAATCTAACATTCTGTTCCCCGTTTCGGTTGGCCGTTCCATCATCTTTTGCTTTGAAACCACGGCCTCCGACTTCAATTTGATAATAACCTCACCGGGAACATACTTTGGCTTTTGGACCCGAGAAGTTGGAGACCTTTCCTGAGCCTGCGAAATAGAGGGTAAAAGAAAGACTTCCAAGGCAACAGGCAAAAGGGAGCAGGTGAAAGATCCAACGCAAATGATAAAAAACAAAACGTAAGATACTTTACTTCTTTTGTAAAATCTTTGCTTTTCCATCACAAATATCCCAGGTCGCTCCTCCAGAACTTGAAAAAATTCTGAATGACTGGATCCCCTGACTTACGTCAGGGGCTACCGACCGTTCGCCTCTGACGGGGCTTTTCAGCTTATCCTGGCAGCTATGGGGACCGGGGGGTAAGGGTCCATCCTTTTTTACCCATCCCTTTTTATCTCAGACCGTCTTCTTTCCTGGCCTCTTCTTTCCTTAAACCTCCAATTCGGGCCAGAGGTCTTCCTCCATCGGTCACAGCCAGGGCCACCAAAATTTCTGTAGGCCTTGGAGAATCCGCTACCCGCACCTCCATGGCATCGAAGTGGGAACGGACAAAGGCGGCATCTTTGTAATGGAGAGGAATATCAATAGGAGTAGCCGGAGGTCCGACCTTTTTGGCTGAAGGAATAATTGCCTTTCCTCCTCCTACCTGTTTTCGAAAAGGATCTCCAAACTTGGGATGGAGGATAGCTGCCGCATGCTCCAGTTCTCCAAATATTCCCACGACAGCTGCTTTACCATAGCTCTCTACCTTATCTGGAGAAATCCCCAGAGCCTCCACTGCGCGCTTCCCCAATAGATCTCCCAGTTCTGCCCCGATTTCAATGAGTTCGGTTAAATCTTCGACATATTTTCCTGCAAACGGATTTTCTATCACAGCAATGGCCGCGGCTTTCTTGATCGGTTTTGGAACTTCCCGGCCTAACTCGCTTAAAACCTCCTCAACGATGGTAACGAATTTTCTGATTTTCATTTCTTGAATCTGTTGTCCATCATTCGTTGCCTGTTGCTTTCTCATCTGTCAAACAAAGACGTTTAACCTACTCTATCATCGGTAACGGACAACGAACAACAGACAGGTTAACAGTAAATTATTCTTTCTCGTAAACCCTCTGTCATGAAGATATCCTCCTGAATGGCAATCAGTGCATCTTGAATGGCTCTTCGGGTTCTCAAGAGTTCTGCTGCCTCCAATCCGTTTTGTAGAGCCCTGAGTCTCTTTTCCCTGCTAAGAGTTCCTACCCTGTAAGTAACCAGATGACCCGGAATATCAGTTAAGGGATTTATCTGCTCAGCCGGTCGGCGTTCAATGGCCGGATCTTCGATATTTGTTCTATTTCCAATGAATGTTGCCGCCGCATCGGCATAACCTGCATTCTCCGCAAACGCTGTAGCGGCAGTGGCAATTCCCTTGGTAAAGCTGTGTCCTCCCAGTCCACTGGTCGCTACGCCACCAATTCCATCGGATTTGAAAAGGGTTACTTTACAGCGTATATGGTGGGAAGCCAGAGCGGTTCGAATTCCAACTACGATACTCTCCTTATTTCCCAAGCGAATGGCGATATCCCCTCCGTTATCCACCACCACTTTCTGTCCCCCTTTTTCTACCAGAAAGTCGGCCACTTTATCCGCAATACATCCGGCAACCGCCGCCATGGGGGTAAAGGTCGGATCATCCAATCTGGCTACCGACTGAATCATATGATTGACGACGTCGGGATAATTCGGGCCCTCTCTAACCTTGCAGATATTCTGGAAAACCACCTGTTTATAACGGGCAACTTGATCGAATACCTGAGTCCCCTTTTTAACACCTTCCAGGGCCAGAGGGGTATTGGGCCCATGGATATCGTAGACGGTGACCACTAAAAACATCGGCCCATACTGAACAGAAGCCTGACCTTCCTTTATCAATCGAAACTCTTTCATGGAAAGGAATTGCTTTCCACCCCAAGCAGTTATAGGAACATCGTCCGTCAGACCCCACAACTCTAAGGGAAAGTTCATAAACCCGGAGAAGAAGGGGCCATATTTTGTTTCCCCTAAGGTCTCTGGTAAAAGACTACCGGATCCCTTAGTTCCTTTAAAGGTACGATCGAGTCTGCAAATCCTCCCAGTTCTAAATAGAGATCCAGCGGCATGGTATATTCAATAGGAGCTACCATAGCCGGTGTGGGAATCCAACCAAAGGAACCCTTCATGATTTTCTCCACATCTACCAGGTAGGTAATTCCCCCCCCTGGATAAATGAATACGGGAGCACCTCCGGAGGTCATTTTAACCCTACCCTGATGTACTGCTTCGGTAAACTTCAAGGGTTTAGAGGCAACTCCTACCCGGGCACTTCCACCGGCTCCTCCGATAAAAAGGGCCGATACCCGGGAAGGTTCACAGTTTTCCTGAATGAGTTGAACAACCCGGGAAGCCTGGGGAGTCAATGGAATTTCTATCAGCTTGCCTCTCTGAACCTGAAATAAAGCGCTTCGCTCACCGGTAGCCTCCGTGATCAAGATGGTCATCCCTTCTTTATCCCGGATGTTTTCGATATAACTGATAACGTCTACGGGATTCTGAATGGAGGTTCCTCCCCAACCCTCTCCATCATCACCAAAATACCGACCTGGAGAGCTTCGACGGAATTTAAGATGAATACCGGAAAAACCCGAAGCTAAATCCTTACCCACGGGATGCTCTGTATAGATCGCAGTTAAATCTGAGTCGATTACAATGACCTCATCTGCGGCTTCTCGGAAAGGATACGCAAATAAAGCCATGGCTGCGCTTCCACAACCCACCCGCATCTTTTGGATTTTTTTCCCATTGATAACAGGAGCTTCCCCCACCCGGAATTCAATATGGGCTCCCCTTTCTATTTGAACCTCCACCTTTTCTCGATTGGCAATGGCTTCCATGAGGAGAACGGTTTTCAACCCGGATTTTTTCTCCTTGATGAAATTAATTCCCCCCAGGCTGAGCATCTTGGATCCATACTGTTCTTGTGCTACAAACCCAACCTGAACTCCCTCGCTATGAACCTTGGCACACTCCTCCCCGATATACTCATCGGTATCCAGTTTAATTTCCATCCCACAATAACTGAGCGGCACTTCCGATACCACCGTAACCACTTCGACACCACTTTCCTCGTATTGAACGATAAAGGGAGCTCTTTTATAATCCGGATAAGTGGTTCCCGAACCGATCCCTGTAATTTCCGGTTGTAGTTCGTGATTTGTTATCGGCTGGTCGTTATCTGCCGCAACCTCCTTGATAGCGTCATAACGTACCAGTGGGATCGTCCGGCGAACCTCACCGTTGTAATTTTCATACCGTAAACAGGCTCCCTTCTGGCCGGGCCGAATTCGGCAGAAAACAGGGCAACATTTGCAGGTTACAATATTTTCCTCGGACATCTGTCCGCCGTCCGTTGTCTGGGGTCTGTTGCTCTCTTGACCTCCATAACCCTGAACCCAGAGAGATAAGCCAGAAAAATGGTCTTCGGATTCTCTGTATCCGGAGTTTCAACGGGCCCCGGACAACGAACTATTTTTTAAGGCATTAAAAACCTTCTCTGGAGTTGCCGGAAGGCTATAAATCCGGGCCCCTGTGGCATTATAAATGGCGTTAATAATGGCCGGGGCCGTGCCGATCATGGCCAATTCTCCTACCCCCTTTGCACCAAAAGGACCTGCAGGTTCTTCACTTTCAATGATAAGGGGATAAATTTCGGGAGTTTCCTCGAAGGTTGGAATTAAATAAGTGGAAAAATTGTGGGTTTTCTCTGGAACAAACCGTTCTGTAAGGGCAAATCCTAACCCCATTACAACCCCTCCTTCAATTTGACCCTCGACGCCTTTGGGATTGATCGCTCTGCCGACATCGTGGGCTGCGATAAACTGAAGGACCTTAACTTCCCCCGTACGGGTATGGACTTGAACATGGGCCAGATGGGTTCCGAAACCATAAGTTTGGTAAGGAGATCCCTGTCCAAGCTCGCTGAGAGGGGTTGTTTGAGGATCAAAGTAGCCCATAAAAGAGGTGGGAGACCGGGTATCTCGAAGATAACGGGCAACTTCGGCAAAGGATACAGATCGTTGTTGATCCTGAGAGAAGATATACCCACGACCCACGTTTAAGCTATCTATTGGGCATTTCAAGAGTTCTGCTCCTCGTTTCAGCAAAGTCTCCTTCAGTTGTCCTGCTGCATCCCGAATAGCATTTCCTGTGATAAAAACCTGGCGGCTGGCCGAGGTTTTTCCGGAATCAGGGGTAATTTCTGTGTCGGCTGTAGTCAGGCGAAGTTGATCCATAGAGGTTTCCATTTCATCGGCCAAAATTTGAAGAAGAACCGTGCTTGAACCCTGTCCAATATCGGCTGCACCGGTATAGAGATGGATTTTCCCATCGGGCTCCAGTTCTAATCTCACGCGGGAAGGGTTGCTCATGGCCGTATTTCCAATTCCATACCACATACCCGCTACCCCAAATCCATAGGCGAAATCTCCTTGCCGCCCCAGAGGATATCTTCCCTTGATCTCCTCCCATTTATTCCGGACGGCCAGCAAGGTTTCCTCCATTCCGACACTCACACCCAAGACCTGTCCGGTAGCTGTAACCGAGCCGGGTTTCAAACAGTTTTTTAACCGAAGTGCGATAGGATCTATACCCAATCTGGTCGCCAGGATATCCATCTGGGATTCGGTTGCAAAGGCCATTTGCGGCGTGCTGAATCCTCTCATGGCTCCGGCAATGGGATTGTTGGTGTACACAACCTTACCCTCACCCAGGTAATGGGAGAGGGAGTAAGGACCACTCCCGTGGATAACCGCACGCTTAATGACAGTTGGACCCCACGAAGCATAAGCCCCGGTATCTCCTACAATGTTTACCTGAGCCGCAACCAGGGTACCATCCCGTTTAGCACCCAGTTTACAAGTCATGACATAGGGATGGCGTTTTGTGGTACTGAGAAAGGATTCCTCCCGGCTGTAAGTCAATTTAACCGGTTTTCCAAACTTATGAACGGCCAGAGCCAGGAAAGGCTGAACGGAGATATCCAGTTTACCTCCAAATCCTCCCCCCGTGGTTGCCTGGATAACCCG
Source organism: Candidatus Limnocylindrales bacterium (assembly GCA_035559535.1). NCBI lineage: Bacteria > Bacillati > Chloroflexota > Candidatus Limnocylindria > Candidatus Limnocylindrales > Candidatus Limnocylindrales bacterium. Next base: position 161,273 of record DATMBG010000043.1, on the reverse strand, counting down.
AACCTGATGACCCGGTACTCCCAGGATCCTGGCAGTCGCTTCCTGATCCATGTGGGGGGTTTGGGTCGAAACCCGCAGGGTAATGCGACCCTTTTCATCCAGGTAGGCAATTCCGGCTTCAGTCTCAAGGTAAGCATGCTCGATGAAGGTAGTCTCAAAGGTATTCTCCACAATAATTTCAGATTGGGAGAACCCTTCTTCTACATCACCTCGCTTTACCATGGGATTCGAAAGTATATTTCCGGAGTCATGGAGTTGGGGGGCATCCGGTTTCAAAGCCTCAAAGGGTGAGAACAGGGCAGGTAGTAGTTCATAGTCCACCCGGACCTTTTCTGCAGCCTTTTGAGCTCTTTCTCGAGAAGAGGCAACCACCATAGCCACGGCTTCCCCTTTGAACCGGACCCGATCTTCGGCCAGAACCGGCTGATCTTCAACAATAATACCAAACCGATTACGACCGGGAATATCTTTAGCCGTTAGAATCCCCAGAACCCCCGGTTCCAGGAGAGCCTCTTCCATTTGAATCCTCAAAATCCTGGCATGGGCATGGGGACTCCGCACCAGGTGAAGGTAATGCATATCCTCCAGATGATAGTCATCTGCATATTTGGCTGTACCTGAAATCTTCTCGGCACCATCCACCCGGGTTATGGAGCGGCCAACCAGGCGGATAGGGGAGGGGGAGAAGGCAACTGCCCCATCTTCCCTACTCCCCTGCTCTTCTACCCGGGCATCTCCATTTTTTGGATCTCCCTGCAGGAGGAACGCTGCAAACTCCACTGCTTCCAGGATCTTCACGTATCCTGTACATCGACAAAGATTACCGGATAAAAAGGTTTTAATCTCTTGTCGGGAAGGATTGGGATTTTTATCTAACAGAGCCTTGGTTGCCATGATCATCCCAGGAATACAAATTCCACATTGAACCGCCCATTTTTCCAAGAAAGCCCGTTGGATAACGGGAAAGTCCGGGTGCCCGGCCAATCCTTCGATGGTTATCACGGTACTCCCCTGTACTTTACCTACCGGTATTAAACAGGAATTAACCAGAGTTCCGTTAACAAAAACACTGCAAGCTCCACATTCACCTTCCAAGCACCCCATTTTGGTACCTGTTAATTTTAGATCTTCCCGTAAGACCTGTAGCAATGACTTGCCGGGATGCGAAAAAACACAGACAGGCTGTTCATTAAGGGTAAAACGGATTTCAAACATGGATGGTTACAGTTGTTAAGCTAAAATAGGGACGGTCAGGATGAATAGGCAGCTTTTCTGATTGCATGGATCAACACATTTTCTACAATCGCAGGGACTACTTCCCGGCGATAGGTAGCCGTGGCACGGATATCGTCGATAGGCGCGATAACCTGAACGGCGGCTAGCGCAGCTTCTTTGATAAGATCCCTGGAGATTGGACGCTCCTGCAGGATTTCCTCGCTTGGTCGGGCACGAACTGGTGTAGGAGCCACAGCTCCCAATACCAATCGGGTCCGTTCTATGCGGGACTTATCCTTGCTTAACTGAACTACTGCAGTAGCACTGACCACCGAAATAGCCAAACCATGCTGACTCGAAGCACGGTTAACTAACTTGTAAAACGAACTTCCAACATAACCCTGGTAAACAGGAACTAAAAGGCGCGTAACCAGGTGATTTTCAGGCAGCCCTGTTTTTTTAGGCCCTTTAAGGAAAGTTTCGATATTTTGCCGATAATATTCCTGCCCATAAGCTATCTCAACTTCCCCATTAAGGGCTATCAGGGCCGTCAAAGCATCTCCGGCCGGGGAAGCATTTACCACATTCCCCCCCAATGTTCCCACATTACGAATCTGGGCGGAACCGGTTCTCTGGGAAGCTTCTACCAGAGCTAAACCATAACGCTGGACCGGTCGACTCAACAAGACATCTCGATAGGTTACCACACTTCCGATGACCAGTTGATGATTTTCCAGCCGGATGTTTCGCATCTCCGCAACCCGAGAAACATCTAAAATCGGATTTTTCCGTTGTTCGGCCTCTGCGATCAGGTCCCTATTGAAAACCATCAAATCGGTCCCACCTGCCAGAATAATAACCCTTTCCGATGCTGCAAAGAGAAATTCAGTCGCTTCTTTAAGGGACCTGGCCAGAATGTACACTTAAGATACCTCCGCCATACGAGCTGCTGGAGGAGTATTTCGACTTTTCTGGACCTTAATCTCGCCGTCGACGAGAACCATGGAGATGCCGGGAAGGTCGCCTGCTTTAAGGGCCGAAAGAGCATCTTTTCCGGCGGAGCCTATGGGAGCATCGATAATTATCAGGTCTGCTTCGTAACCCGGTTTGATAAATCCTACCGGAAGGTTATGGACACGAGCCGTATTTCCCGTGGCCATAGCAAAGATCTGTTCGGGAGCCACCTCTTCAAAGGACGAAAGAAAGCTCAGAACCCGTAAGATGCCCAACGGTATGACACCTGTTCCGGAAGGGGCATCATTTCCGATAATGATACGGTGCAAATTTCCCGTCTCTCGTGCCGTGGTTAAAGTATGCAAAGCGGCTTTGATATTACCACAATGGACTATCTCCAGGGCCATGTCGGTTTGAGTCACCAACTTCTCAATATCTTTTAAAAGCATCGAAGTATGGCCTCCGTTGATGTGTCCCACGATATGGGGGCTTGCTTCCATAACGGTATCTGCAGTGATCGCATTACTTCCTGCAATGGACGGGCCTCCGGTATGGATCGTAACGGTCATATCGTATTTCTTGGCCCACCGTACCATCGGTGCAGCATCTTTCCCTTCTTTCACACTCCCCAGCCCGATCTCACCGATAAGTTTCACCCCGGCCCGGGCCATTTCGGCAAAGTCTTCCTCAACCATCCCCAGTTCCAGAATGGGAGCCCCCGCATGAACTTTGACTCCGCTGGGTCTCAGATTTTTAAAAGAACGGGCGGCTACTATGGCCAGCGCCTTCACACCTACAATATCCTTAGGCCGACCCGGTAAATGAACTTCTCCGGCAGAAATCATGGTCGTTACCCCACCGTGGAGCTCACTATCGATGAAATCAACCGTTCTCTGCCTGGGCGTAAAATCTCCAAAAACTGGATGGACATGGGAATCTATTAAACCCGGGGCTACCGTACTTCCTTTGGCGTCAATGATTTTCTGGGCACCTTCCGTCTGACAATCTTTCCAATATCCGGTTTGGAGAATCCGACCGTTCTCAATCACCAGCGTATCCCCCTCCAAAAGAGGATTAGAAAAATCTCCCGAGATCAGCGTCCCAATATTTTTTATCACCGTCTTCGCCATAACTTTTAAGCCTTATCTTAGGCAGTAAATTGTTTTATATTTTTTACTTCTCTGTAGGAAGAATTTAACTCCTTTTATCGATAAACAGTTCCCTTGTCAATATAAAAATCAGCAAGAATTCACGTTTTTGATAACCCCTATAAGGGGGTAGATATTCGGGTTTTGTATTGAGAAGGGGGAGGAGTTTGGATGAGACAGGTTTTTCGCTATGCCTGGTTCCCGGGGATTAAGTAGATTTTATTTTCCCACCGATATGCCGGCCGTATAGCCGCTTGCCCAGGCCCATTGAAAATTGAAACCACCAACGCGACCGTCTACATCGCAAATTTCCCCACAGAGATATAACCCGGGACAAACTCTCGATGCCATGGTATTGAGGTGCAGTTCGTCGAGGGGTACCCCACCGGCTGTAACTTCGGCGAAGTTGTATCCACGATGACCGGTAAGGGGTAACGGTAATCGGGTAACCGTATGAACCAGGGCCTTCCGCTGGGTTCGGGTCAGTTGATGACCCGGGGTACCCGGTTCAACACCGGCCTGTTCACAGAGAGTACGTGCCAATCGTTGGGGTAAATAGGTATGAAGATACCTTTGCAGAAGGGTCGATCCCAAGGCTTGCAACTCCTGATCCATCTGTTCTGGAGTCTTTCCAGGTAGCCAATTAATGGTCAGTGTGGTCTTAGGATCCTCATACCTGGCTGCGATATAGTATCGGCTTATATCGAGGACGGAGGGTCCGGAAAGTCCAAAATGGGTACAAAGCGTGGAGTCGGTGAACGAAATTAACTTTTTGCCACTTCCTGACCACAAATCCAGGGTGGCCGGTACGGTGATTCCACTCAGGGCGCAGATAAAATGATCCTTTGGTAAGGTCAAAGGCACGAGAGCCGGAAAGATATGGGGTGTGAGGCGGTGACCCAGAGATTTAGCGATTTCATAACCGTGTCCATCAGAACCCGATCGGGGAAGGCTTTTTCCTCCGGTAGCCAGGACTACATAGCGTGCATGGATCTGGCCCCACACCCCCCGGATGCAAAAACCTTCCTTTGTTTTCTCAACCCTCTCTACCCGGTAAGGATATTTGATTTGTACATTAGCTTTCTCTACCGCGACGAGTAAAGCCTGGAGAACGGTTTTTGCGTTATCGGTAACAGGAAAGAGTTTCCCGGTTTCTTCTCGTTTGAGATCAACACCCAACTCTCGGAAGAATTCAACGGTTTGAGGGACATCAAATCGACGAAGCACCTTCTTAATGGCATTGCGGGAGGAACCTGCATAGGCATATTCGTCGACCTGATCATGGGTTACATTGCACCGTCCCCCACCAGATACAAGGATCTTTGCTCCGAGCTTACGGGCTCCATCCAGGATGATAATAGAGCGGTTTGGATCTGTCCGTCCTGCCCAAATGCCGGCCATAAGTCCCGCTGCCCCTGCTCCAATGATGACAATGTCCGCCTTTTTATGCATAGGGATTGGCAACCTCTACACGGTTTTTATATTTTCTGAGTTTTCTTGGTAGCCTTTGTGGATTATATTTCTCTTAGATGAAGGATCTGAATATTATTCTCGCATCTGCCTCCCCAAGACGTCAAGAGCTCCTCCGGCAAATCGGGGTGAAGTTTGAGGTCATTCCGAGTTATATATCGGAAGACTTTGAAATAACCTTACCACCTGGAGAAGCCGTCAGAATACTTGCTGAACGGAAAGCTACAGCAGTGGCACAAATCCGACCTGAGGCCCTTATTATTGCAGCAGATACGATTGTTTATTTAGACGGGAATATCTTAGGTAAACCCGACTCCCCTGAAAAAGCTGCCGAAATGTTACGGCAATTAAGTGGGCGCACCCATCAGGTTATTACAGGTGTTGCCTTCCGTTGTGTAGAGCGAGGAATTCAGGAATCTTTAGAGGTCACGAGCGATGTAACCTTTGGAGTGCTTTCGGAGGATCTGATTACCCGGTACGTTGAAACAGGAGAACCTCTAGATAAGGCTGGAGCTTATGGTATTCAAGGAATGGGTGCTGTTCTGGTAGAGTCTATCAAAGGCTCTTACTCCAATATTGTTGGACTTCCTTTGTTTGAGGTTGCCAGGGTTTTGAGACGTTATATGGGTAGCTGGGATTATTTAAATACTCTAAGGTAAATGGCAAATGGTTTGGAACCCTATTTAAACCCCTTTTAAAAATTCTTTTTTAAGATAAGTCATTTAGTCCTTTATAAGGAAAGGAGAGAATCCATGATGAACCTCAGTCAAGAAGTCAGGGTAGGTCCGATAAAAATAGGTGGTGGGAATCCTCTGGTTCTTATAGCCGGTCCTTGTGTGATAGAAAGTCCCGAGCATACTTTACGAGTAGCCGAGAAGCTCAAGGAAATCACGTCGGATTTGAGAATTCCTTTGATTTTTAAAGCCTCTTATGATAAGGCCAATCGAACCTCGATCCATTCATTCAGAGGTCCTGGATTAATTCGAGGGCTTGAAGTGCTTCAGGCTGTCAAAGATAAATTTAAGATACCGGTTTTGTCGGATGTCCATGAGACGAATCAGGTAGAGGTAGCGAAAGAGGTTTTGGATGTTATTCAAATTCCTGCTTTTTTATGTCGGCAGACGGATCTGGTTTTGGCAGCAGCCGAAAGTGGGCGGGTCGTAAACGTAAAGAAAGGTCAGTTTTTGGCTCCTTGGGATATGGAACATGTGGTCAAAAAAATAGAATTTGCAGGGAATCGAAAAATTTTATTGACGGAGCGGGGAACTTCCTTCGGCTATAACAATCTGGTGGTAGATATGAGATCTATTCCCATCCTGCAGAAGTTCGGTTATCCGGTTATTTTCGATGCCACCCACAGTGTTCAGCTCCCAGGTGGAGCCGGATCCAGTTCTGGGGGACAGCGGGAATTTATTCCCCACCTTGCCCGGGCTGCGACGGCCCTTGGATGTGAAGCCCTTTTTATGGAAGTCCATCCAGAACCCCATGAGGCTTTATCCGATGCAGCCACAGCCTTCAAACTGGCAGAACTTCCAGGACTCTTGCGACAACTGATAGAAATCCACGCTTTGGTCCGGAGTTTCCCATCTGGGTAGTTTAAAAGGGTAGGGGAGGGTTTAAATGAGAGGGATCAATGGTTATGGGCCGTGAAGGATTCGAACCTTCGACCTACGGATTATGAGTCCGCTGCTCTACCAGGCTGAGCTAACGGCCCTTTTAAATCTAAGAAATATACTTATGTTAAGCGTTGTACCAGGTAGTTTATTCTAAGTTCTATCCAGAAAAGCTCTTAACTTTCGGCTTCGGGTAGGATGGCGGAGTTTTCGGAGTGCTTTTGCTTCGATTTGGCGGATACGTTCTCGGGTTACATTGAAATCCTGGCCTACTTCTTCCAGGGTATGTTCCCCACTTTCTCCAATTCCAAATCTCATACGCAGCACTTTTTCCTCGCGGTAGGTTAAGGTGCTTAATACCTGGCGAGTTTGCTCTTTGAGGTCCATGCTTACCACTGCATCCGATGGGGCTATGACCCCTTTATCCTCGATGAGATCTCCCAGGTGACTATCCTCTTCCTTACCGATGGGTGTTTCCAAAGAGATAGGTTCCTGAGCTATTTTCATAACCTTACGAACTTTCTCTACCGGAAGCCCGACCTTTTCGGCGATCTCTGCAGAAGTCGGTTTTCGTCCCAGTTCTTGAACTAAATATCGAGAAGTTTTAATGAGCTTATTGATGGTTTCGATCATATGAACCGGAATTCGGATTGTTCTGGCCTGATCAGCAATAGATCGGGTAATAGCCTGACGAATCCACCAGGTTGCATAGGTACTAAACTTGTAACCCCGGCGGTATTCGAACTTATCTACGGCTTTCATCAAGCCGATATTCCCCTCCTGGATGAGATCCAGAAATTGTAATCCACGGTTTGTATATTTCTTAGCAATACTGACGACCAAACGTAAATTGGCTTTAATAAGCTCACTTTTAGCACTTTCGGCCTTAAATTCTCCGGTTCTAATTTTTTGGAGGGCACGTTTCAGCTTAGCTGCCGACATACAGGCTTCTAATTCCGCTCGTCGAATTTTTCTTCTTCCATTACGGATCACCCGCTCAAGCTCTTCGACCATCTCCAGAGAGAGGCTGGTCTGCCTTTCCAATTCTTTTCGTTCGGCTTCATTACTCTTTCTCAACTTGCGGGCGTATTTCTTTAATTCACTTACGCTCATCTTAGCCTGTTCTTCACAGGCTTTGATTTCACTTTCGCCTTTTTCAATACGATCCACGAGTACTTCTATTTTCTTAACGATTCGGTTAATTTGCATGGGATGCAGATTCATCTGCTGCATCACTTCGGCAGCTTTGGCCAACTGCTCCTTTTTAGCCATTTCCAGCTCTTTCTTTTTAGCCGGATCCAAATCACCGGCCATCAATAAGCCTTCAATCCGGGTCATTTCTTTCTCATGTTTTTTCAACTGATTGGCCAATTCTACAAAATTTTCTGCCAGTTGCTCAATCCGATTCTCCTGCAGTTCGTCTCCCTCGCTAACCTGAATAATCTCCCGGATTTTAATTCGATTGGCCATGTAACGCTTGGCTAAAGCTAAAATCTCCCTAACCGCTATCCGGGTCTCGGTAACCACTTTAAGAACTTCCTTTCGACCGCTCTCGATTCTTTTGGCAATCTCAACTTCACCCTCTCGAGTTAATAAAGGAACCGCTCCCATTTCCCTGAGATACATACGTACCGGATCATCGGTTTTACCTACATTCTCCGAGGTTACAATCTTGCCAACCACCCGGGTCTTCTTACCCATGCCGTTGGACTTCGGTTCTCGAGGGTGTCGATCATCGACGATATCGATGTCAAATTTCTCTAAGAGGATCAGAATATCATCTATTTGCTCAGATGATACAATTTCGGCGGGAAGAATATCATTAATTTCTTCGAAGGTTAAAAACCCTTTTTCCTTGCCAAGATTTATCAACTGTCGCTTTATCTCGTCAAGGGGTACATCTTTAGTCATAGCACGTTTTCCTCCTGTTTATGAGGGATTACGCTTACCGGGGGGAATAAATATACCGTAATATAAGCTCTAAATCTTTAATTTGCAAGAGGTAGTCTCACTCTTTTGAAAATATTTCCTTGGTTTTCCTAACAATCTCACGTTTCTTTTCGAGCAACAAAATGGTTTCTTCGATAGCCTTTTTCTGATAGGTATCTAACATCTGTCGGGTTAGAGCCGGCCAACTACTTCGAAGCTGAAACTCTTTCAAACGTTTAAGGCAATCAGAAACGATGATCTGGACGTTTTCATCTGTAAAAGACCGATTTAACTTCACGAAAAGGCTGGAAAGATAATTCCGGTCCTCTTCTCGATCCAGAAGATCCAGGGCTTTGGATTGAAGGGAGGAAGGATAATCCTCTAAGGCAAGGACCTCCGAAATTACTTTCTTCAAAACGGGATCTGTAAAATAAGCAGGATCTAACTGATCTTTAAAAGTAACGATAAGATCCGGTTTCCAAAGAAGTGCGGCCACCAGATATTCCTCCCGGGAAGGGGCTCTTCGTTTTTTAGAGGTAATTTTAGGAGTTTCCGAACGGGAAAAGGAAATTTTTTTCAGTTCCTCCAGCAAGGCCTGATCTGAGATCTGGATCTTAGTGGCAGCCAATTTAAGATATTCGATCCGTTCCACTTCATGGGAAATTTTACTCAAAATAGGAAGAATTTCGTTCACACAGGCAATTTGATTATCCAAAATCGTTATATCCCACCGGGCCACTATTTGATCGATCACAAAATCCACCAAAGGTTTAGCACTTTTCAGGCAATCCTTAAAACCCTCTACACCCAGTTCCCGGACGGCTACATCGGGATCACGTCCTCCTGGAAGGGAAACCACAGAGGCTCGAATATCCGAGCTCAGAAATAAATCTAAGGTTCTCTGAACCGCTTTAACCCCGGCCACGTCAGGATCAAATACCAGATATACCTTCTGGGTATAAGGACGTAGCAGCCTCAAATGCTCGGCAGTTAGAGAAGTTCCCAGGGTAGCCACCACATTTTTGATCCCCCGACTAAAGGGCATTATGAAATCGAAGTATCCTTCTACCAGGATGGCAGAGCCTTCTCGTCGTATCTCTTCCTTGGAAAGATGTAATCCAAATAAGGTATTGCGCTTGCTGAAGAGGAGGGTTTCCGGAGAATTTAAATACTTAGGTTCCTCTTCTCCAAGGGCACGTCCCCCAAAGGCAATCACACGACCTTTATCATCGCAAATAGGTATCATCAAACGCTGACGAAATCGATCATAGTAACCTCCTCCTTTCTCTCGCTGAATAACCAGGCCGGCTGCTAAGAGAACTTCATCAGAATATTCGGAGAATTTCCGGCGGAGTCGATCCCATCCCGGAGGGGCATAGCCCAGGAGAAAACTTTTTATAACGTTCTCGTCCAATCCTCGCTTCTTTAAATATTCACGGGCCACTATCCCTTCTTGGGAACCCACCAGATAATGATGAAAGTGATAAGCCACTTCTCTATGAAGGGTATAAAGTTTCTCCTGAAACTCCAGGGCCTTCGTATCGGTAGTAGGAGCATGGCGCGTCAGGTCCCTACCAGGAGGTAAGCGTACGCCGGTTTTTTTAGCCAGTAATTCGACGGCTTCAGGAAAAGTGTACTGCTTATGTTTCATGAGGAAGGAGAAAACATTTCCCCCAACGCCACAACCAAAGCAGTGAAAAATCCCTTTTTGCGGATTAACAGTAAAAGACGGGGTTTTCTCAGGATGGAAAGGGCAGAGCCCCTTATAATTCCCCCCCACCTTTTTAAGGGGTACATACTCGGAAAGGACTTCTACAATAGAGGCTCGCTGACGGATTTCCTCGATAAGATTTTCGGGAATATAAGATTTACTCTCCATCTAACAGGTTAATTAAATTCCTCCGGAATCGTTGATCATCTTTTAGATCCCGTTTCCTGGGTCCTTTTATTTTAAAACCGGCTCGTCTGGCCGTAGCCCGTAGATGCCTTTTCTCCAGCAACGAATCCATGGTCCTCTCGGTAAAAATATATCCGGCTGGAGAAATGGCCTTTCCTTTTTTACCCAGAACCAAAGCCGCAAGACCGTAATCCTGTGTCACAACGATATCCATGGGTTCAACCCGATTGATAAGGGCTATATCTACCGCTTGAGGAAGCGCATCAACCACCACAACCTGGACAGGATCCTCTCTTCGGGAATAGTGGTTGAGGGAAACCACCCAGATAACTTTCAGATTTCGTTGCTTAGCCAGATCCAGAATAATGTCTTTGACCGGACAGGCATCGGCATCAACCAGGATTTTCATGGCTTTAGAGATCGGGAACCAGAAGTCGAAAAGAACTCACGTGAGGATCACCTTCACATTCCCTTCTGAATTTTAGTTTTCGGTACTTCTTGAAATTACTTCAACTTAACGAGGGTTATCCCCCCATAATGTTCGGCTGTATTATAGGCCGCCACATGGGGATGGGTTGATAGCATTTTTTCAACGGCCGCTTTTAGCTTACCGGTCCCAATGCCATGAATGACAGCTACACTGGACAAGCCGGCTAAAACGGCTTCGTCTAAAAACTTATCCAGTTCTTCTAAAGCAGTAGCTACCGGCTTTCCGGCTAACGTGATTTCTCCCCGGACTATTTCATCTTTAACAGGTTCTATTCCCAGGGTAGGCTGAACCTCTTCTACCGGAGGAGAGATCGGCTTGCTCAGGGGAACCAATTGGGAAGTAGAAATCTGTAATTTAACCGAACCCACCTGAACTTCTGCCGTCTTTTTATCTTTATTTAATCCAAGAATTGTACCTTTCTGATTTAAGGAAGGGATTTGAACGAACTGACCAATATGAAGCTCCCCGGATGGGGAAATATTTTGCAAAACTTTCGAGGACTGCTGAATGCGATTTTTTAGTTTTTGGGAATCCTGCTTCAAGGTTTCCAGGAGTTTAACCGCTTGCCGTTCTTCTACCGTCTGCATTTGAGTCAGAATATATTTTGCTTTCCTACGGGCTGCGTCAACGATTTCTTTAGCCTCCGTGGTGGCTCGATTTAAAATATCCTGACGTTCTCGTTCAAGGGTTTGGACGGTTGTAAACCATTTCTCCTGGGCTTGTTTTGCCAGAGCGTAGCTTTGCTCCGCCTCTTCCCGGGCTTTTTCAATAAACTCACTATCCGTCGTAAGTTTCTGGATCAACTTTTCAAGCCGAATAAATTCAGAACCCATCAAGCTTCGGGCTCTTTGAACGATATTCTCCGGTAAACCCAATCGAGAGGCAATGATAAAAGCATTGCTTTTTCCAGGCAACCCAAACAACAACCGATAAGTGGGGGATAGGGTGTTGATATCAAATTCGACACTGGCGTTTAAAGCTCGCGGATGGGTATAAGCAAAGGTTTTTAAGGAATCGTGATGGGAGGTTACCACCACTTTAGCTCCAATCTGGTCCAGGTATTCCAGAATAGCGATGCCCAAAGCAGCTCCTTCTGCTGGATCGGTCCCGGCCCCTAATTCATCCAACAAAACCAGAGTTCGCGCATCGGCATGACTTAGAATATGCACTATTCGACTGATATGGGAAGAAAACGTACTCAGATTTTGCTCTATACTTTGTAGATCCCCGATATCTGCGAATACCTTCTGAAATAAAGGAAGTTCGCTGTGGATATCCGCCGGAATATGAAGGCCTGCCTGTGTCATCAGAATAAGGAGTCCAATCGTTTTGAGGGATACCGTCTTACCTCCGGTGTTAGGACCCGTGATTAAGAGCATATTAATCTCGTTTTCTATCCGAACATCGATGGGAACAACCTTATGCTCTTCCCCCTCATGTTGAATCAACAATAACGGATGTCTGGCCTGGATCAGACTGATACATTTATCTTCACAGATCCTGGGTTGAGTTCCTTTCCATTTCTCACTTAATCGTGCTTTGGCCTGGATAAAGTCAATCTCTCCCAGGATATCGGTCGTTATTTGGATGGCTTCCAGATGTTCTCGAACTTTGGTGGAAAGTTCTAAGAGAATTTTATAAATTTCTTCCCGTTCCTCGGCATCCAGAGTGATGAGCCGATTGTTCAGTTCTACTATCTCTATAGGTTCCAGAAAGACGGTAGCTCCACTCAGGGATTGATCCTGGATGATGCCGCGAAGTTTACTTTGAAACCCGGTCTTAACCGGAATCACATACCGGTTATTTCGGATGGTTATAAGGGGTTCCTGGATGATTTTTTGCAGATCGCTCCGTTTAAATAGATCTTTGAGGGAATTCTGAATCCGATCCCGGGTCAGCCTTAGATCTTGACGGATCTTTTTGAGTTTTAAGCTGGCACTATCCAATATTTCCCCCTGATCGTTAATGGCCCTCCGAATAATCTGTTCAAGATTTTCCAGAACGTGAATCTGCTCGACTTTTTTAAGGAGATGAGGATAGGGGGTCGTTAATCTTGTAATAAACCTCTTGGTCCGCTTTCCAACCTCCAGGGCCCGACAAATTCCCAGGAGTTCCAAGGGAGTCAGCAGGGACCCCTCTACTTTGACTTTATACAAGGATTCTCGTATATCTTCCAGCCCTTCCAAGGGAAGGGGACCGTGTAGGGATCGAATTTCCTTAACCTCGCTGGTCTCAGTAAGCCGGGTTTCTATGACTCCCTTATCCGAGGAAGGTTCCAGGGCCTGTATCCAGGATCTTCCCAACTCTGAAGTTACAAAATTTTCGAGGTAACTTTTAACTTTATCGAATTCGAGGGCTCGAAATGTCTGGGCATCTGATAAAAAACTTTGGATCATAATTTCAAACTTTTAAACTTGCAAGTCCTAACACCAACAGGTCATTCAACTTATTTAATATAACCTCAAAATTCTTATTTTTCGACAGAAAATATTTACAAAGTCGCCTATCTATAGGTAAATAGAGTTATACAGCGAATTTTTTGATCGTAGAGATAGTCTCGGTTTTTAATACTTAGAATACTTAAAAGGTAAAAAAATTTATGAAGGATATTACAAGCAAATTCGTAGTTCTTGTTTTGTGCAGGACCACTTGAAGGAGGGTTAATGAACTTCGGGGGATTTATAAGGCTTAGTACAAGGTTATAGGAAAACATAGAAGTAATTGACCTGATTCTGAACGCCACTGCAGATGCCCACTCAAGAGCTTTCTAAATCTGAGTGCTCTTGAATAGTAAAAGCCATTAAAGTTTCCTCCTCGTTCTGTCCTCAGGGAGTTATCCAGGTCTGTAGGGCTTCATCCCAGAAGGAAATTCTTCCATCCTGCAGCACGGCTATCTTATGAAGGCGGGCTTCATCTTCTGCTTCGGGAGTAATCTGTTCTCCAGCCACTACAGGAATTACCTGATAGCCAGCTCGACGGAGCAGAGCAGCTCGCCGCTGAGCGCGATCCAAATCTTTTTGATCCACAACGGTAGAGATTTCTACAGCCAATAATACCTCGGATATATGGGGATAAGAGCGAGGTTTACCCTTAACCAATAGGTCGAGTTGCAACAGGTCCTTAAACTCTTCGGACGATAGTTGGGTTTCCAGTACCTCTTCCAAAGTGTGGAACGCAATTACTCTAGGTTTTCGTAGAAAAGGGCCAAAATAAGCCATAGCCTTTTCACGATAGGCTGCTTCCAAGGAACGCCCTGCGATATCACCAACCCTGTCAACCAAAGTTTTAGTAGTAGACTCCAGCTTCTCTAACCTCCTTTCTGCCTGACGCTGGGCCTCAATCAGCTCTCTTAGCTGCTCCTCGGTCTGTCGTTGGGCCTCGGCTAAGGCTTCCAATCGCTCCTCGGTCCGTCGTTGGGCCTCGGCTAACTCGGCCACAGTAGCCTCCAGTCGCTCCAATCGCCCCTCAGCCCGCCGCTGAGCCTCAGCCAGCTCTCGTACAATCTGCGGTAGCTCCAGTAGCTCTTCAGACAAAAGCAAACGCCGTAACTCCGAGCGCCATTCTGGATGCTCGGCTAGGAGCCGTACCAAATCTAAATACTCTTGAACTGTGAAAGCCATCTGCGAATCTTCCTCTTTAGGATCAAATTAAATCGATTTTAAAGACTCTTTCAATCTATCACAGCTTACTACCCTAGAATCATTCTGTCAACCCGATTAATTCTGTCAAAACAGACCGGTCCAGATACAGGTAATGGTTGGTGGTGCTGGAAATGATCCCGGCCGGGAAACCTGATTGGGTTTATCTCGATGCTGTGATATCTGAAATGAAGGGAGTGTGTGTGCAATAAGCTAAAGAATAGGTCGAGATTTAAAGAGGCTTATAGGGTGATGTTGGCGGTGAAAGGTCATTTCACCCTGTTATCCCTTCAGCCTAACTTTCTTCTCACAATCTCATTTACCATCCTGCCCTCCGCTCGACCGGCTACCCGGGACATCACATGTTTCATGACTTTGCCCAGATCCTTTATAGAAGAAGCACCCAACTCAGCAAGGGCTTTATCAACGATAGCTTCTACTTCTGCTTCGGTTAATTGTTGAGGAAGAAATTCTAAAAGTACATTCAGTTCACCGGTTTCTTGCGCAACCAGATCTCCACGACCTCCTTTAGAAAATTGCTCAATGGAATCTTTGCGTTGTTTAACCAGGGTGGCAACGACGTCCTGGATTTCTACATCGGATAATTCTTTGTGGAGGTCGATTTCCTTGTTTCTAACAGCCGATTTAATAGATCGAAGCGCCGAAAGTCGCGTTTTATTTTGAGCTTTCATGGCAGCTTTTATTTCTTCGTCTAACCGTTTTCTAAGGGAATTCTCTTCAGTCATTGTAAGGTTATTCTTCTATCTAAAGACGTGTAGGGCGAAGCGTTCCTTCGCCCTACCTAACCTTCCCGTCGAGCCATGAGGTTAAGTTAAGGTCTCCTTCCCAGTCCCTTCCTCTGCTACTGCAGGGGAAGGGAAAGGGTGGAGCGTCTTCTTCCATTTTTAACTTAATGGCATTACTTCACCGGGAGTGGCCACTCTAAGATAGAGTACTAAGCTATGGTAATATCCTTATTCAAATAAACATCCTGAATAGCGTTGAGGAGCTTAACCCCCTCTTCCATAGGCTTCTGGAAAGCCTTTCGTCCGGAAATGAGCCCCATTCCACCGGCTCTTTTGTTGATAATCGCAGTTCTCACCGCCTGAGCCAGATCGTTTTTACCTGATTCGCCCCCGGAGTTGATCAATCCGGCTCTACCCATATAGCAATTGGCCACCTGATACCGTGTTAAATCAATGGGATGATTGGTGGTGAGCTCGGTATAGACTTTTTCATGGGTTTTTCCAAAGTTAAGGGCCTTAAATCCTCCATTATTTTCGGCCTGCTTTTGTTTTACAATATCTGCCTCCAGGGTAACCGATAGATGATTGGCCTGACCGGTTAAATCCGCTGAAACATGATAATCGGCTTCTTTGGTTTTAAAAGCACTATTTCGCAAATAAGCCCATAATACTGTAAACATACCCAGACTATGGGCATATTCAAAAGCTTCTCTAACTTCCTGAATTTGTCGGCTCGATTCTTCAGAACCGAAATAAACCGTGGCCCCAACGGCTACGGCCCCCATATCGAAGGCTTGCTCTACACTGGCAAAAAGAATCTGATCGTACTTATTGGGATAGGTCAATAATTCATTGTGATTTATCTTGAGGATAAAGGGAATTTTATGGGCATATTTCCTGGCCACTGCCCCCATCACCCCCAAGGTAGAAGCTACGGCATTACATCCACCTTCGATAGCCAGCTTCATAATATTTTCGGGATCAAAATAAATAGGATTAGGGGCAAAGGCACTTCCACCCGAGTGTTCAATACCCTGATCAACGGGAAGAATAGAAAGATAACCCGTATGGGCGAGCCTTCCATGATCAAACACAGTTTGAAGATTTCTCAGAACGGGAGCAGGCCTATCACTGAGAGCTACAACCCTATCTACAAAATCGGGTCCTGGGATATGAAGGAGCTCTTTAGGAATACCTTTACATTTATACTCTAAAAGATCCTTGGCTTCAGTTCCTAATAATTCTTGTAGATCTATCATTGTTCTCCTCCTGTTTATATTGACAATATCAAATTACGATTAAATTACAGGGAGAAGTATAACCCTCTTGATAAGAGTAATTTTAATCGTAACCTAAAATTGTCAAGTCCTTTGTAGAAGTCTAAAGGTTAAGAACAATGCCAGTTTTGACTTCTACAGGTGATATTCCTTTAGCTTATACATCAACGCCCGGTGACTGATCTCCAGAAGTTCTGCTGCACGGGTACGGTTATTGCCTGTCTTCGCCAATGCCCGGGCAATGAGCTCCTTTTCGGCCATCTCCACAAGCTCTTTAACCGTTGTCTTGATCGAGATCCGAGATTCCGGAATTTTTAGGATGATATCCGAGGCGCTTTTAACCAATCCCTCCGGAAGATACTCTGTTGTGATAATCTGCCCTTCAGACATTACAACAGCCCGTTCGATAACATTCTCCAGCTCTCTAACGTTGCCCTTCCATTCGTATGCTACCAGGGCATTCATAGCATCTGGGGTTATCTCTTTGATCTCTTTGCCGGTTTCTGCACTGTATTTCCTGAGGAAATGCCAGACCAGCAAAGGTATATCTTCTCGGCGCTCCCGTAATGGGGGAAGATAAAAAGGAACTACGTTAAGCCGATAGTACAGGTCTTCACGAAAATTACCTTTTTGCACCTCTTCTAATAAATCTTTAGCCGTAGCCGCAATAACCCGCACATCGACTTGAAACGTTCTTGTATCCCCCACCCGGCGAATTTCTCCTTCTTGCAAGACCCGTAAAAGCTTGACCTGTAAATTGAGGGGAAGGTCTCCAATTTCGTCTAAAAAAATGGTTCCTTTATCCGCCTCTGTAAAAAGACCTTTCTTAGCCGCTATAGCTCCTGTAAAGGCACCTTTTACATGACCGAAGAGCTCGCTTTCCAACAACTCTCCAGGAATCGCTCCGCAATTTACTGCGATAAAAGGAAGATCCCGTCTGGGACTACTATAATGGATGGCCTTGGCAACCAGTTCTTTTCCGGTTCCACTCTCGCCAGTAATTAAAACCGTACTCTTATACTCTGCGATCTTTTCTATTCTCCGAAAGATTTCCTGCATCTTGGTACTTTTTCCGATGATATTGTCAAAACTATATTTTTTCTCAACCTCGCGGCGAAGCAAAAGATTTTCCTTCCGAAGTCGTTCCCGCTCCTCGGCTTTTTTTAAAGTTAAAAGGATTTCATCCTGTTTAAAAGGCTTAGAGACATAGTCGTAAGCTCCCAGCTTCATGGCCTCAATGGCGGTATCTAAACTCCCAAAGGCAGACATCACAATGACGGTAAGATCGGGACGAACCTCTTGAATGGCCTTTAAAAGTTCGAGTCCGCTCATCTCAGGCATTCGCACATCACTGATGACACAATCAAAAACACTCTCTGTTAACTTTGCCAGTGCGGTAATACCGTCTGAAGCTAATTCCACTTCATAACCTGCCTCCTCAAGAGCCATCTTTAGCATATACCGAATACTCTCTTCGTCATCAACAACAAGTATTTTCTGATACTGCATATGGCTTGGCCTCCTTTCTTCCATACGACCGGAAGAAATACTGTAAAACAGTACCTTTACCTTCCTCACCTGGAACCTCTATAGTTCCATCCAGAGAAATCATGATCTTACGACTAAGGGTTAATCTAAGCATACGTTTAAAAAATGGATTGAAAACTTTAGTTTAGGCTCTTCTCAGGAATTCCATATCCAGTATCAGAAATCTGTAGCCACCGTCTGGATATCTTCCTCTTTTCTGTTTAAAACTTCGATCCTCTTCCCCCTGGGAATATAAAGTCATCTTCTGCATTTAAAAAAATGATTGCAAATAGAATAAACCCTGTTACACTTAGTATTATTAAGATATTAACCCAGACCAAACTATATAAATGGCCGCTTTATTTCCTGAGTCGCCGGTATGAATTTTGTATCACTGCGTAAAGTATTACAATATGGAAATGTTATATAATTAATTCACCGGGAATTGTCAATCACATTTATCTATATTTAAAACCTTATAATAAAACCATCTTCTTATTGAGGAGCCTTAGTTATGACAATCAATTGCCCAAGTTGTAACGCCTCACAGGTTATAAAAGCAAGTGAAGCTGACCAGAAAAAGGCAATCCGATGTAGCCAGTGTGGAACTTTATTTAAACCAGATCAGGAAACCAAAAATCATTTTGAATTGGATATGGATTTAGACGCGCTTCTTATACCCCCGGAGAATTCAACATCTGAATCTGTAGAAAAAGTAGAATCTAAGGATCGTCGAGAACCTAAAACTGAAAATATACCTTCTTTAGACCAACTAAATTTTGAGCTGACTCAACCTCAAGAAACCCTGGTGGATCTTAATTTGGGACCGTTAACTCTAGAAGAGAATAAATCTTCCCCGTCAAAGGATGAGGAGATATCCTCTACCCAACCCCTGGAAGGACCTGATAAAGATGTACCTCTAACTACTCAAACCATGGAAATGACAACCAAAACTTACATGGATCGTTCTGAAGATGAGACCCCCCGAATTTCTTCCGGGGAAGAACTCGACCTCCGCAAGACTTCCCTGGACCCCGTAGCTAAAGAACCGCCCCTTATGAAGGATACTCCCGATACAGGAACAGCCAGAAGGCAACCCCTGACTTTGTGTTGTATCCAAAGTCTTAAGTTGGGAAGGGATACCTGTTATATTTGTGGTCGAAGGCTGGATCCCCAGGATCCAGAGGTTGAGAAAGAATTGAAAAAAATTCAGGTTCAACCCCTACGGGATAAAACTAAAGTCTCAACCCATGCTGTGACCCCTTCAAAAGAGCCAGGTAAAACTCTCATCCAGGAACCGGGTAAAACCATCAGAAACCCTTCAGTACCAGGCTCAATAACGGAAGATTTCTCTGATCTAGAAAAAGCTTTGGATGCCCTGACCGAAAAAGGCCCTGGTTCCGATTTACAGAAGAAATTGGCAAAACGAAAAAATATCCTGGTTCAAGGTTTGATGGTCTTGGTCGGACTTTTGGGTTTAGGGGTACTGGCTAAAGTTATTTTGCCGTCCAACCATGAAAAACTTTTAAAACAATATTCTCAGCTTATCGCCCAAGAGGAACCCGGTCCAGAAGAAATCGTCCATCTGGGTTTGGCGGCTGCCAAATATGAGGATCACGAAATTCTTAAGTTGATAGCTACCACGCCCAACTTTCCAAAAATAGAGGAAGGTAAGCTGTTGCAAATAGATAACCCCTATGATCAGCAAAATCTGGGAAGCCTTATCCAGAGAAAGGCAGAACTTCAACAAACCATCCGATCTATAGAAGAACAACTTAACTTAAAAGCTGCTCAGATTAAACAGTATGAGTCCAATAAAGTCCCTTCAAAGATCCTTAAAGATTCTTTAGAAAAAGCAAGGGCAGACCTCCGGGATCTACTCCTTGAATTTGAGAGTAAGAAGAAAGAAAGTCTTGCAAAGGTCGCGGCCTTCCAGGAGAAAGGGAAGGCTTTACGCGAAGATCTGGCCAAAGCTATCCAGATCCAAAGGGAAAATATAGATCGAACCGATCCTTTTGGTAAATCTCTTTATACGACCAATGTTCAAAAAGAGAAAAAATTGCTAGATCAAATCTCCAGGAATGAGGATGACCTTAAAGCGGCACAGATTGAACAGCAGAAATATATCAATAATCTGGAGAATCAATATAATCCTCAGATCGAGGAACTCAGAAAAAAAATAGCCGAACTAGAACAACAATACGAATTGGCCACAGATCTCGAGGATCCGACCCGCTCTCCCGTGGAACGGTTAAAAGCTGAGATGGCCCAGTTAAATGTCGATTTACCTTCTATGAAGAAACAACTCGAAGAAGTAGAAAAAATTTTTAAAGATCTCCCGCTCTATTTTAAAAACCCGGCGCATCTCCAGGATTTATCTACAAATCCGAAATGTATATTTTCTTCTGTAAAAAGAAATGCCTTTGTTGAGCTTCAAGAAAAGAACAATCCAAATGAAAAAAGAACCTGGGTTCTCAAAAAATATGAAGCTCAATGCCAGGATAAGCTTTTTAAAAGTCCCTGGTTAGTCAGCGAGCTTAAATAATGAGAAAACGATTGGGACAACACTTTTTGGTCAACCCCTGGGTGATCCAAAAAATTATCCAAACCTCCGAAGTTCATCCCGAAGATACTGTTCTTGAGATAGGTCCCGGTTTGGGGGCCTTAACGAAACCTTTATCGAAAATAGTATCCCACTTAATAGCCATCGAGTTGGATGAATCACTTTACCAACATTTAAAAACTATCTTCGCCGATGTACCCCACGTTCGAATCATCCAGGCAGATGCCCTCAAGATGGACTATGAAAAATTGGGACTTCAAAAAAAGGTAAAAGTCATAGCCAACCTTCCCTACTATGTGGCTACTCCTATTCTTCTTCATCTTTTGGAGAATAGAACCTTTTTTTCCACCATGACCCTTATGTTTCAGAAAGAGGTGGCCGAACGAGTAATAGCCCAACCGGGAGGAAAAGCGTATGGATATTTATCCATCGTATGTCAGTTATGGAGTGAAGTTAAATTCTGTTTTACGGTCCCCCCGGAAGCCTTTAATCCACCTCCTGAAGTGGATTCGGCAGTCCTTAAATTTACCGTATTGGATGAGCCGAGATTTAAAGTTAAAGATCTAAACCATCTTCTTAAGTTAATTAAGCAGGCGTTTTCCCAAAGGAGAAAGACCCTCCGGAATACTCTCAAGTCGCATCTTAATCTGATTTATTCACCCCTTTTACTGGATAAGGCTTTAGAGGAACTCCATATTTCACCTCACCTCCGAGCAGAAGCTTTATCCGTTGAAAAATTCGTCCTTCTCAGTAACTATCTAGTAGAACAGAGAAAGGAATTTGAATACGGAGACCCTATACATGTTAGAGCTTAATAGTATTCAGTTACTACAAGGAGATGAATCGACCGTCTCTATAATTCCGCTGGGAGGTCTGGGAGAAATCGGACTAAATATGATGCTCCTGCAACATCGGAATGAGATCATCGTGATCGATGCAGGGCTCATGTTCCCTGAAGAAGATATGCACGGTATCGATCTGGTCATTCCGGATATGACTTACCTTCTGGAGAACAAAGAGCGAGTCAAAGCCGTTGTTTTAACCCATGGACATGAGGATCATATCGGTGCACTTCCTTTCTTATTAAGAAGTATAGAGGTTCCCGTATACGGAACCCCCTTAACCATCGGATTGGTTGACTCTAAACTCCGGGAGTATAAGCTTTCCAAAAAAGCGCAATTAATCCCCTTGGAGGCCGGGGAAAGTTTTAAAACAGAACACTTTCAGGTGGAGCTTATTGGGATTACCCACAGTATTGTCGGGGGCGTAGGACTTGCCATCCAGACCCCCATTGGGCCCATCATTCATACCGGGGATTTCAAACTAGATCAAACCCCTATGTATGGAGAATCTACCCAGTTTCATCGGTTTGCTTTATATGGCGCAGAGGGGGTTCTTCTCTTATTATCGGATAGCACCAACGCAGGACGTAAGGGCTATACACCTTCGGAAAAGGTGGTAGGAGATGCCCTGGGAAATATCTTCCAGAACGCCAAAAAACGTATTATCATCGCCTGCTTTGCCTCTCATATTCATCGCATTCAACATATCATCGATATCGCCCATCGCCTCAATAAAAAGGTCATTATTAGTGGTAAAAGCATGATTACAAATGTGAATATCGCCCTGGAACTCGGATACCTGCATATTCCAAAAGGAACACTGATTAAATTTCATGAAATTGATCATTATCCCCCCAATGGGGTGGTGATCCTTACCACGGGAAGTCAGGGCGAGCCTATGTCCGCCTTATCCCGAATGGCCGTAGATGAGTACAAACAATTTAAATTACAACCGGGAGATACCGTAATTATTTCGGCCCGCATCATTCCGGGTAATGAAAGGTCTATTGCCAGGGTCGTCAATCACCTTTTTAGAAAGCAGGTGGACGTTTTATACGGAGAAGCCTCAAATACCCATGTTTCAGGACATGCCTCCCAGGAAGAGTTAAAGCTCATGATCAACCTGGTTCGTCCCAAATATTTCGTCCCGGTCCACGGGGAATATCGCCACCTCGCCTGGCATGCCCAACTGGCCGAAAGCGTGGGAATTCCCCCCGATCGTATCTTATTGGCAGAAAATGGGGACGTCATTCGGATAACCAAAGAGACGGCCACCATTGCCGGAAAAGTTCATACAGGACGGGTATTTGTCGATGGAAAAGGTATAGGAGCCGCCAGTGATATTCTGCTCCGGGATCGGCAGCGGTTGGCCGATGAGGGAATTGTTATCATAGGTCTGGTTTTAAGTAAGGAAGATGGTAAAATCATTACAGGGCCGGAAATCGCTTCCCGCGGTTTTATGTTCGTCAAGGAATCCACCGAACTCATTGAAGAAGCCAAACAACTTATTATCAAAGAAATTCAGGAAATGAACCCGGAACTAAAACTCGAAGTCCCTGAAATCGAGGCCAGGATTCGTAGCCGGTTGACCAAATTTTTCTCAAAACGCATTGAGAAACGTCCCATGATCTCGCTCCTTATCATGGAATTGTAAATAAGTACTGAGGGCTGAGTATTTATTTTGGTTCGATCAAAAAAAGCTCCTGATCATACTCCACAGGTTGTTCATTCTCAACCAGGATGGATATGATCCTTCCATCGTATTCACTTTCGATCTCGTTCATGATCTTCATGGCTTCTACGATGCAAAGAACCTGTCCTTTAGATACCATATCTCCTACCTTGACATAGGGGTCTGCGTCGGGAGAAGGAGATCGATAAAAGGTTCCAATAATCGGGGATCGAACCGTAACAAGCTTATCCCTGCTCTCGATTTTAATTTTTTCCGCCGGAGGTTCTACCGGAGTTTGCAAACCTGCCGGAGCTGCTACAGGGAAAGCAGGCTGTCCTACGGGGGATAGCGTAGAAGAAATGGAGGGGGTCGGCAAGGGCGGTAAAGGCGATAAACCGGCAGGTTTCTTAAGCTTAAGTTTTAAATCCTCCATTTCCAGCTCAATCTCGGCTAGATTCATCTTATCTACTATCTCTAAGATTTTACGCAACTTATCCAGATTCATAGTAGGTTAATCGTGTCGATTGATGTGGTAAACAACCTAAGTAGTGAACAAGCCGTATAGTTATGTTTTACGCTTGATCAGTTCAGCCGCCGCTTCAATACCGAGTATATAGCTATAGGAACCGAAGCCGCTTATTTGCCCAACGGCTACCGGTGATATCATGGATTTGTGACGAAATTCTTCACGACTGTAGATATTCGAGAGGTGAACTTCTATAACAGGAATTTTAACCGCAGAAATTGCATCTCGAATGGCCAGGCTTGTGTGGGTATAAGCCCCTGCATTAAGAATAATTACATCTACCGCAGGATAAGCTTTTTGTATGGCCTCAACAATTTCCCCTTCATGATTTGATTGGATAATTTGAAGGGAAAGACCCTTAGAAGTCGCATGGCGACGGATTTGATCATTAATCACTTCAAGGGTTTCGCTTCCATAGATGCCGGGCTCCCTGATCCCCAGCATATTGAGATTAGGTCCATGAATAACCAGGATATTAGGCACTTTTAACTCTCTTCTTCCAAGTAGGATTTAAGGGCCAGAGTTTCTTCGAGACGTTGTCGAATGGTTTTATTGCCGGGAGAGGTTTTCAATAAAGTCCTGTAAATATGAATGGCTTTCTCTAAAAGATTTTGCTTTATATACTGATCTGCCAGGGGAGCCGACGGAATTTCTTCGGTACCGGAACCCTTCAAGGAGTTCCTGACGGGCTTTTCTTCTTCTGTATCGGTTGCAAACACTTTTTCTAACTCCGTCGATTCAATCTCTTCTTCCCGGGCAATTTCCTCTTCTTCAGAAAAGGATTCTAGGGTGTCTTCTTCGATTTCAGACTTCCTGGCCGACGCGGGTTTGGCAGCACTTTTTTCCGCCATTAACTCTTTTTCGAAGGCATCAAAATCAAAATCTTTAAATACATCTCCCTCTCCCTCTTCCAAGGTTACGGACTCCCCTTGCTCTTCCGGGCTGATCCCAAAGTCCTTAAATATGGAAGAGGTCTCTTCCTCTTCCTGCAATTCCCCAGAAGATTCAACTTCTACCTCTTCTAAAGGTTCGACTTCTTCCAGGTCCTCGGTGATACCTATTTCTTCCCTCTCTTCCCCTTCTTCTACCTCATCGATCACTCCGATCTCCTCTTCGAAATCTGCCTGCTCCGATACTTCTGCCTCTTCAAATTCTTCTATCTCACCAACTTCTGAAGTTTCTTCGGTATCCAATTCTTCTTTGAACAAGCCCAGAGTTTCGGCCAAATCCTCTCCTTCCGGGACAGAAATTTCTTCATCTGTTTCGTCCCTTTGCGTATACTCGCTTTCGGATAAGTCCTGGAAGATCTCGGCGACGATATCCTCTTCAGCAACCTTCTTACCCGATCCCTTTATTTGATCAGAAACAGAAGCAGCTACACCTTCTTCAGTTTCCTCAGGGGGTTCCATCTCTTCACCGAAACCCTCATCGGAACTCACCGTCTCAAGCTCAGATTCTTCAAACTCAAAATCCTCTTGCTCCTCCCCAACGGTTATTTCGTCGAACCCCTCCTCTGCTTCAGCAGGTTCAAACTCTTCCAGCTCTTCCACGTCAACCCCTTCCACCTCTTCAAGGATTTCAGCCTCTTCCAACTCTTCTGTAATTTCAGGGGCTTCTTTTTCCGGTTTCACCGAAGCTTTGGACTTTTCTATTACCGGGGCTTCTTCGGCCATACCCAGCTCATCCAACTCCTCAAACTCTTCCACAATGGGTTTCTTCTGGGGTTTAGAAGGTGGAGGAGGTGGTTTACTGGGAGTTGTCTTTTCTGCAGGTTTAGGGCTTTCTCGTGGGGGAGTTTTTTCCTTAGTTGGGGTTGTGGAAGTTGCTATCTGAGGGAAAACATTTCGACCCAGGAGGCTTCCTATATAATCTAGCATGACTTTGCATTCCTGATCATCGGGCTTGATTTTATAAGCAGCTCCAAATCGTTCTGCCGCCTTCTCCAGGTCGTTTTTCTGCATGGCAATTTCACCCAGCAACTTATAGGACAGGAAATTTCCCGGATCCTGGCGAACGACCGTCTCAAACTCCTGGGCTGCCTTGGCCGTATCTCCCTGGGTCAATAACAATCGGGCCAAAGCGACCCTGGCTTCCACGAAATTCGGATGCCTTTTAAGCCCCTCCCGAAGAACCCTATGGGCCTCTTCGGCAACCCCTAACCTTCGATAAAGCTCCGCCAGATTCAAAAACTCCTTGGAGTTGGGATCTTTCTGTAAAATCGCTTTATATTTGTCAATCTGAGCAACCAGCTCTTGATCTAAGGCCATAGGCACTTACAATTTACTAATATTTAAAGACAATACTTTAAAGAACCCCTCATACTGATCCAAGTAACTGGAGGAAGTTCTTCTCCTCAGATAACTAATTAAAAGGATAAACCCTTTTATTCTCTAAAGTCAACTAAAAAGTTTTATCATCATTGTTTTGTAGACCTCTCGCTTCAAAAGTGGGAATAGGGCAGTTAGAATAACTGCCCTATGATTTGCTTCCCCTAAGCTATCTTACTTCTCTTAGGGTGTTGGAGTTGCCGTAGGTGATGGACCCGGTGTCGGAGTTGGTTGTTGTATAAGAAGGGTTACCGTATTACTGGCTGGGATACCTGGAGAGCTCGCAATAAATGTAATCTCACAGCCTGAAGGAGCATTGATACTAATAAACGGACTGGTTGCTACGCCCGATTGATTGGTTACTCTTGTTAGGGGTAAAGTTGGAGAAGTTGAAAATCTACATGTTGCAGAACTGCTTTTGAAAGTTACACTTGTGTTAGGAACTGGGCGACCCGCTGCATCTGTAACCGTGGCAGTTAAGGTAAATGTACTGCCTGGAGATAATATGTTTGAACTTATTTCCAGATCTATTGCTTGAGCTACTGGAAAAGGCGTAGGTGTAAACGTCCCGGGTCCGGTTACTTCGACACTTACCGTAACCCTACTTGTAAAGGTTCTTCCGTTGATGACCGTACTTGCTGTGACCACGATATCTGTGCTACTGGTAATGGGAGGAATTACCAGGGTTGCGGTGGCCTGACCGGATTCATTGGTGGTACTAAAGGGTGTAATGGCTCCAAAGGAGGTGGAGAATTCCACCGTAACTCCTGCACCGGCTCTCTGACCCAGTTCATCAAAAACTGTTGCCAGGATGGTCACAGGCTCTGGTTCAGGAGGTGTGGTGCCTGTGAATTCGACGGTTTGAAAAACGGGATCTGCGGTAAGGACGATACCGGCCACACCTGGACCTGGGGCACCGGGAGCTGCCGTGAATTCCACAAAGGTTGTGGCAAATAGATCTCCGAAGGTATCTACCGAGCCGTTCCGGTTAATATCGGCTATGGCCGTGACGGGAGAACTTCCGGGCTGGGTACTTACCAGAAAGATAGAGGCTTTTCCGTTGGCATCGGTAACGGCACGTCCTTCCCCCGGGGTTGTAGTGGTTACACTTCCTAAAGGAGGTGAAGGGGATGCGGAGAAAGAGCCTAATTCAGATCGAAAGAAAATATCGAATCCACTTACCGGCCTTCCCGAGGTATCGATGAGCGCTGCAACGATTAAAATGGAAGTAATTCCATCTGCAGGTGCGGAAGATGGGGTTGCATTGGCTTCTAAGGAGAAGGTTCCAATCTGGGATCTGGGGCCGATAGGCAACGGAATCCCTCCACCCGAAGAACCCACCGGTTCAGCCCTTTCCGGATCTTCAAGCTTTCCACACCCAGAAAACAACACAAAAATAAAACCCAACAGTCCTACTAAAGAAACCGCAAGAGTATGTGGCTTCATGGCTCCCCCCTTAGTTAATTATGGGAAAACATCCCTGGCAGTTATTCCCATTGTGCCTTTGACCGATACCGGGTTACCTGCCAGATCTTCACCGAAGAGTTCTATGACGGCTGTGAGAAAAATTTGGCCTTCGCCCCCCCCAAAAGCCAGGTCACTCAAAGGCGGTTTTAACTTAGCTGAAGCCGGCAGGACCAACAAATTTTGAGTCACCGTTCCACCTGCCGGAACGAGTATATTTCCAATAAAACGGGTAAATGGAGCCGGAACCTCTGGATTGCCATCCGGTCGAAAGTAGGTAACATTTTGCTGATTTAAAATAACGTCGGAAGCAGGAGAGGTCGCCCGGCTATTTTTAGGAACCGAAGTAATCTCAAAGTCGGCAAAATCATCGGTTACGTTACCGGGAACCGAGGGATCAAAGACATCTGACACAATGTTAACCGGATTTCCCGAGCCGACCGTCAGGGTCAGGAATACTTGTGAATTACCATTACCTCCAAAGGGCTCCCCACAGGAATTCAGGAGAGTCAAACTTACCGTAATCAGTACAAAAATTCTTACAGAACTGCAACTTATCTTGCCCATCAGATATCGGGGAATGAGGAATGCAGAACACCCACTTCTCCATTCCCCATCCTCCACCCACATACCCCATTTTTGTACTTCACTGAGCGGATAGTTGTCTAATATTCCCTGCTTCGCTTTGTTCAACGGTAGCGGCGTTTAAAAGTTTCGGGGTTATGAAGATAAGTAATTCAGTTTGATTTTTGCTATCCGGAATAGTAGATCTGAAAACTCTTCCTATTACAGGGATCTTATAAAGATAAGGTACTGCTGTAAGATTCCTTCTGGAGTCGGTTTGCAAAATCCCACCCAAAACCACCGTCTCTCCATCTTTAACCAGAACCTCGGTATTAACGCTTTGAGTATTGATCGGTGGAACCCCTCCGGCGGTTGTAATGGGAGAGGCAAAATCAGGCGAATTATTCTGGGCACTAACCGTCATGAGGATATGCCCATCGGCTGAAACCCTGGGAGTGACGTTTAAAGAAAGCGTGGCATTAACTTGCTGGAGGGTGGTCTGGGTTGTGTTATTAACCAGGATCGTGGTTGCCAGGGTAAAGGTCACGCCGGTCTGGATAGAGGCTGCTTTATTATCCACGGTAACCACCTTCGGTTGAGACAGGATAGTAGCCAGTCCCTCGGTTTCGGCAGCGGCCAGATTCAAATCCAGAGAAAATACATCATCAATACTTCCCAGCCGGATTCCCGTTGACCCCACACTCGCCCCCAGTGGGAGGTTGACGGCAAAGTTACCGTTAATGGAGTTGGGGAATCGAAATCCCGTTGTATTACCGTGGGCAGCATCGGCATTAAAGGAACCGGCCCAGTTGATTCCCAGGGATTTACTGAATTGTTTACTGACCGTAACAATGCGGGCTTCGATGAGAATCTGCGGGGTTCGCTTATCCAATTTGGCCACCAACTCCCGGATGAGTCGGATATTTTCTTCGGTGTCTTGAACGATGAGAGTTTTCGTTCTGGCATCTACGGTAATGGTTCCTCTGCGAGGACCTGCCGGTTGCCCTTCTCGACGACCTGCAATCACCCCTTCTATAACGGTAACAATTTGAGCAGGATCTGCAAAGTTGAGGGTAATAATCTCGGTTCGCAAAGGCTCCAGTTTTTTCTGAGTTTCAAGGGCCGCCAGTCGTTGTTCTTGTTCCAGGCGTTTGGCTTCAATTTCCCTTTGGAAGGAAGTGCTGGATCCCACCCGCATGATATTGCCTTCTATCTCAACGGCCAGATTATTCAGCTTAAGGATAATATCCAGGGCCTGATCCCAAGGAACGTTGATCAGCCTGACGGTTACACGACCGCTGACTTCGGGATGTAAAACCAGATTAAAATCATTGATCTCGGCAATAATACGCAATACATCCCGAATGTCTGCATCTTTGAAATCCAACGTAATAGGTTGGCCCCGGTATTTGGCCTCTTCAGTTGTTTGGGGAGTTCGAATAGAGGGAGCCTGAGCGGCAGGCAACTCTGAAGCAGGGGCTTCGAGTTCTTCAACTTTTTCCCCTTCAGGTTTAGCGGTTGAAGGAGCCTCAGCAACTTGAGTGGGATGGGCCATATCTATAATAATTTTGCCATCCTCGGTTTTGATCTGAGGATCCACGGCCTGAGTAAGGTTGAGAATAACCCGAACGAGATTATCGGCTCCTTCCGGACTCCGTTTTAGCTGAAAAGAGGAGATTCGCTTGAGGACGCTGGGCGTTAAGTGGACATCTGTAATCTTCTGGGCTTCCGGAACGATTTTACTTTTTTTCAAGTCTAAAACAATACGAGGAGGCTCAGACTCCTTTTTTACCTCATATTCCGGTAAAGTATCGGAGGTAATAGTAACTCGGGTTTCCTTGGGGAGTTGAGAGACTTCAACCTCCTTAATGGTAGACAACTTAACTTCCGGAGCAGAGGGTTTCGACATAATCGCCGGAGCGGCCTTGGGTTCTGTTTCAGCCGGCTTGGCAGCCTTAGGTTCTGTTTCAGCCGGCTTGCCTTGGGAGGGCTCGACTTCAACAGGTTGACCTTTGGGAGGTTCGGTCTCGGGAGCCGCAGGCGCTACCTCTGCGGGAGCCTCCTGGGGGGGCGGCGCTTCAGGAAGTTGTACGACTTCTTCGGATGGACGTGCCGCAACCTCTTCGATACCATCTTGTAAGTCCACATATAACTTATTCTGATCGGGAAATACCTGGTAACGTACCTGTTTAGAGAGTTCGATTTCTATCCGGGAGTTGATCCGGCTACCTTCTTTAGGAAGTTGAATGGGATTAATGCTGAGGACCGCTCCTTTATTTACCGCAATAGGCTCTTTAAATTTCAATTGCGCATTGGGTAGATCAAGAACCAGTCGTAAAGGATCGCTCAGGGTGAAAGCCGTATAACTTAGATTATCGGAAGATTCAATTGTTACCCGAACCTTTCCTTCAAGAGCTTCACTACTGATATGGGTTATTTTCACAGACCCGGGAACTTCTCCCTCCGAGACAGCCTTCGGAGTTTTAATAGTCTCCTTAGGCCCACCACAACCGCTTAAAATCCATAGAACAACAGAGACAAAAAAGATAGATGAGACACACCTTAGGGGATAATTGCTCATTATCGGGCTCCTTGTTCATTAGGTTTGTTCAGAGACAGGGTGGTTTCGACTTCTTTGGTATCACCCGTATCATAGCGAATAATCTCTTTGATTACAACCTCACCGTCTGTTATCTTTTGAACCACACCCTCTCTCTTACCTATACGGGTTCCGACCTTAAAGTTATAGGTTTTGCCATCGGGAGATTCCACCATAGCATAATCTCCACCACGTCCAGCAATTACACCCACCAACTTATATTCATGGGTATCATACCGCTCCAAAGGAGTAAGAACAGCCTGGGGACGGGAGACTGCCACGACCTCTTTGGGTTCAATTTTTGGACTGATTAAAGGTTTAAAAGGATTGCGGCGATTTTCAGCATTATACGTAAAGGCTACTTCCTGCTCTGCTGGCGTGGGTTTCACATCTTTATTTTCTTCCTGAGCCACCTCCTTCTTTTTCGGTGGATTAACAGGCTGTTCAGATTCCAACGGTTCTTCATTGCAACCCATTAAACCAACCATAGCCAGAAGTAATAAACCACAGACACGTTGCTTAATCATAACCAACTGCTCCCAGCTTATGAACAGGAACCGGCGATAAAAACAATCCTTTTTGGAATATCTCCAGGATTTGAAAATCCCGTAAATATCATTTTCCACCAGCCCTTGTTCAAAGCCTTCAATAAACTTTTCTGCCCAAAGTCACCCGGGGACTTTCAAGCACTTTTCTTACCGGGTCTTTGGAAGCCTATTCAGAAACTTAAATATCACTTAGAAGTATAGGTCATAGCCTGAGCAACAATAGATAAACTATCCTCACCGGTCGGGGTTTTAATGGGCGTCATATTAATAGTACCAATCGTTACAATCCGATCCAGTTTACTGACCGTATCTGTAAAGCGGGCAAACTCGTGATATCCACCGGTCATGGTAATATTAACAGGAAATTCACTGTAAAGCCCTTTATCGCTCAAGGCCCCGGGTTGAAAGGTGGAAATGTTTAATCCAGCCGTTATAACCGACTCGTTGATTTTCTCCAATAGAGAGGGAATTTCTCGCCCTTTCGGAAGTTTTTTAAGCGCCTCATTGAGTTCAGCCTCCACTTTCTCTTTTTCCTGTTTAAACTTATCGTAGTTCTTGACAATTTCTTCGGCCTCTGCCACCTTGGCACTTTTCTCTTTCCGCTCGTTCTGCAATCTTTTTATTTGTTGCATCGAAGGATCATAAATAAAGTACCAGAAAACGCCTCCTAAAATGGCCACAAAGGCTATCAGACCTATGTATTTGTAGTTATTGGGGATTTCTGCAAATTTATCCAAAGTTCCTGCCATAACTTGCCTCCTGAACCTCTATTTGGCTTTGGCCTCTTTGGTCTCACCCGGACTCTCGAGTTCGCAACTAATCTGGAAATTCCTTACCGTCCGATCAAACATTTTACTTTCGGTACTGATAATTAACTCTACATTTTTTATATAAGGAGACTCCTCTAGTTTACGTAAGTAATTAGAAATAGCCGGGTTAGAAAGGGCTACACCGGATATGCTGAGTTTGTCTCCGGCCTTATTAAAAGCCGTCAGCCATACTTCTTCTTTCTCAAGGGTTTTATAAATTTCATCTAAAAGTCGAACCGGAACCTTTTGATCCTTTTCCAGTTTAAGGATGGCTTCGCGTTTCCCTTCCAAATCTTTCTTATCCGCCTTAAATTTCTCGATCTCCGCGATTTTGGGCTTAAGTTCCTCGAGTCGGGCCTCCAATCTCCGAATATCCTTCTTTAGACTATCAATCTGATTACCGAGATAGATCCATCCTCCTACAAATGCTAAAACAGAAAGGATCCCAATGAAAATAAATAGAACAAGCTGCCCGAGAGCTCCGGTTCGTTTTTGATCTTCTTTAGGTAATAAATTTATTTTGACCATTTGTCACCCACCCTCCTTAATCCTAGGCCTACAACTACCGATGCCCTGGGAGCAATACTTTCCATGTACTCCATGTCAAACTTTTTCTGATTAACCTTTATATTCCGGAACGGATTAATCTTTTCTACCGGAATACCTAATTTTTCCTCAAAAAATTTATCGATATTCTCGATCAACGAACAACCCCCACCCAGGACGACTTTGTTAATATTGACATCGGGTGCCGAAGCCCTAAAGAAATCAAAAGACCGTTGAACTTCCACGACGATATCCTCCGAAACCGCATTGATAACCGAAAAGACACTGTCCGGGCTAATATTATCGGGTAACTGGTTTCTCTTCATTTTTTCGGCGGTTTCATAGTTCACATTAAATTCCTTCTGTAAGGCTTCGGTATACTGATTCCCACCTACCGAGATGTCCCGTACAAAGGTGGAAGCCCCATCCTGCATAATGTTGATTTTCATAGTACTGGCACCAATATCGATCAGGGCTACCGAGCCAGGCTCCACTTCATAGTTGAGTTCAAAGGCATTTTCAAAGGCAAAGGCATCTACATCAATGATGACCGGATTTAAACCGGCTTCCCGGACCAGGTTGATATGCTCATTGACTTTTTCCTTCTTGACGGCAACCAGGAGAACTTCCATTTCTCCGGGTTGAGCGGATTGCGAGCGTTCTAGAATTTGAAAGTCCACATTGACATCCCCAATGTCAAAGGGTATATATTGCTGGGCCTCTGTTTCGATGGATTTCTCCAGGTCTTGCGGGGTCATCTCCGGGACTACAATTTTTTTCACAATCACCGAATGTCCGGAAACGGAAATAGCTACATTTTTGCTGCTAATCCTGGCCTCTTTAAAAACTTGCCGGATGGACTCTTTAACAACCTCTGCATCCATAATCGCTCCATCCACAATCACTTCCGGTTGTAGAGGAACGACCCCAAAACTCTTAAGCTCAGCACCTTTTGAACTCAGATTCAACTCAGCGGCCTTAATGGAACTGGCTCCAATATCAAGGCCGGCGATTTTATTTTTAGAACCGAACAACATGGATAAACTCCCTGAGGGTGATGACAACAACCTCAAGTTTTCATTTTAGAAACCTAAAATTTAAACTTTTTGGTGTTACCCTCGACCTACCCACCAGAAAGGTTAGTCTGGCGAATTCTATGTAAGTTATTGATTATTAAAGGGTTATCATAACTGCCCTTTAACTTATTGCAATTAGAGCATATAGGGTTAGCCTTGTCAAGTTAAAAAAAACCAAAAATTAGGGAAAACCCTGACTACTTCTCAAAAGTGAAAGCTCATAGAATAATCTCCGGGAACCGGTATATCGCTAGAATCTTCCCAGGAATAGGATTTGGTTTCACCGGAGGAATTCAGCATATGCCGGGTTCCTTCAAAGGATCGAAAGACCGCCAGATCTGCTTTCCCATCCCCATCGTAAACCAGGTACCCCGTAAAGTCTGACACACTAACACCGGGTAGATGATCTTACCAGTATGCGGGATTGTGAATATGCCAGGTGTAACTCCTGCGGTAGGTAACATCATTTTCTCCCTCCCGCCTTCTGTTGAACAGCAGCCTGTTTCAGGATCTATTGGCCAGGACAGGGCAAAATCAGAACTACTTTTAACGGGGATCTCTGCCGACAACAGATCTCGGCTTGAAACCTTCTATGTTATTTGGGCTGGTTAACTATGATAGATGTGTAAACGGTAAGACGCTCTTCCTCAGGTATCGGTTAAGTAACAATCCCTTTGATTTTATTTTGTGCGTCTATAAAACAAACTGCTGAAACTGTCAAGAAAATTCTTGCAAATTTCCAGTCTAAATCTGAAGCATTTTTTCGAATTCTTCCTCGTTTAGAAGCTTAATATCCCATTGTTTTGCCTTATCCAGTTTAGAACCCGGGTTTTCTCCCACCACCAGAAAATCCGTTTTTTTACTCACCGTTGAAGTCACCCGGCCTCCCTGTTCTTCTATGAATCTTTTTGCTTCTTCCCGTGTAAATCTTTTCAACTCCCCGGTCAGAACAAAGGTTTTTCCTTCCAGGTTCTTCAATTTTTTGGTTTCAGCAGGTTCCAGGATCACGACGTTGGCCTGCTTGAGTTTTTTGAGGACCTGCCGGGTTTCTTCCTGTTGAAAGAATACCCAAATGCTTCGGGCTACTTGAGGCCCTACTTCATAGATTCCTTGTAATTCCTCCTCGGAAGCCTGATGGAGGGTTTCCAGATTTTTAAAATGATCGGCCAGAATTTTAGCCAGATGCTCTCCCACATGTCGGATTCCCAAAGCATAGATAAATCTGGCAAGGGAAGGACGTTTACTTTTTTCCAGGGCTTCCAAAATATTTCGAGCCGA
Organism: Candidatus Limnocylindrales bacterium; assembly: GCA_035559535.1. Taxonomy (NCBI): domain Bacteria; kingdom Bacillati; phylum Chloroflexota; class Candidatus Limnocylindria; order Candidatus Limnocylindrales; species Candidatus Limnocylindrales bacterium. The sequence continues at coordinate 126,555 of DATMBG010000043.1, read as the reverse complement.
TTTTTTACCCATCCGATTCAAACTCAACAACTTTTCTTCGGTTAGAAAGTACAAATCCGCTACATCTGAGACAAGTCCTTCCCTTACCAGTTGATCCACCAGCTTTCGACCGATCCCCTGGATATCCAGGGCGCCTTTCGAGGTGAAATGCAAGATTCGTTCCTTTAATTGAGCCGGGCAGGAGATCCCGGTGCATCGCGCTACGGCCTCTCCCTCGCTTCGGAGAACATCGGCTCCACAAACCGGACATTTTGTGGGAAAAACAAACGGTCTTTCATTCCCGGTTCGAGCCGATTCAAGGACCCTCACCACGTCCGGAATCACATCTCCCGCACGCTGAACCACCACCGTATCCCCGATCAAAATCCCTTTTCGTTCGATTTCATCTTGATTATGTAAGCTGGCCCGACTGACCAGGACCCCGCCCAGTTGGACCGGTTTTAGTTTTGCAACAGGCGTCAAAGCCCCGGTCCGTCCCACCTGAACGAGAATATCTAAAATCTGGGTAACAGCTTCCCGAGGGGGAAACTTATAAGCCAGAGCCCAACGGGGACTTCGAGAAACTTCCCCGAGTTCTTCCCGGAGCCTCAGATCATTGACCTTGATTACGATTCCATCGATCTCATAAGCCAGGGTTTCTCGCTTCTCCTGCATGTGAAGATAATAATCGAAGCTCTCGGTCAGGTTTTTGCAAATCTTATTTTCAGGATTAACCCGAAGCCCCCATTTCTTGAATTGTTCCAACATCTCCCAGTGGGTTTTAAAGGTACACCCTTCGATGAGACCGGCTCCATAAAAAAAGATTTTCAAGGGACGTCTGGCCGTTATCTGAGGATCAAGTTGCCGAAGGGAACCTGCGGCGGCATTCCGTGGATTGGCAAAGACAGGCTCCCCGTCCGTCTCCCGCTGTTGGTTTAGTTTTTGAAAATCTTTGGTTTCTATATAAATTTCCCCTCGAACTTCTAATCGGGTCGGGATAGGACTTCCAGGGAAAGTTAAAAGACGTAACGGAATGGAAGGAAGGGTCTTCAAATTCTGGGTCACATTTTCCCCGATTTCTCCATCTCCCCGGGTCGAACCGGTGATAAGGATTCCGTGCTCATAAACCAATTCTACGGCAAGACCATCGATTTTAGGCTCCACAACATATTCCACAGGCTGCTCCCATCCCAGGATACGCCGGATGCGGTTGTCAAATTCACGAACTTCCTCCTCCCGAAAGGCATTGGCCAGACTCAGCATGGGAATGGTATGGCGAACCGTGTCAAACTTATCCAAAGGTGGAGCCCCAACCCGCTGAGTAGGAGAATCCGGTGAGATCAGGTGGGGGTATCTCCCCTCTAATTCCATCAATTCCTGCATCAACCCATCGTATTCCGCATCTGAAATCTCAGGGTCATCGAGAACATAATAGCGGTAATTATGATACCGAATTTTTTCCCGAAGTTGTTCAAGGTACTGCTCAATGGAAGGAGTCGGTTGATTTTTAGAATCATTCATGAAACTCCTGAATACCATAACCGTCGGTCAGAGTCAATAATTTTATAACCTGAATTAATTAAATCCTATCTGTGGAATTCGTTCACCTCTACCCTTGACAATCCATTTTAAATTAAATAGAGTCTCAAAAAAGTGGGAGTATGGGAGGGTGGGGGTATGGAGGTATGGGAGTATGGGAGTAGGGGGGTAGGGGAGTATGGAAGTATGGAAGTATGGAAGTATATACTCCTATACTCCCATACTTCCACACTCCCATACTCCCACACCCCCATACTTTCCTATCCCTTCGTGGATACATAAAATCAATAACTTACGAGAAAAGGCAAAGTATAGGTATATTTAGAAAAGGAGAAAAGAATATGGCTGAAGTCAAAATAGGTGTTATTGGAGGAAGTGGTTTATATGAAATGGAAGGACTTACCGATATCGAGTCGGTAGAGATAGATACTCCCTTTGGAAACCCCTCGGATGAATATGTTCTGGGAACTTTGGATGGGATTCGAATTGCTTTCCTTCCAAGACATGGACGGGGGCATCGAATTCTTCCCAGCGAACTGAATTTTCGGGCTAATATTTACGGTTTTAAAAAATTAGGGGTAGAGTGGTTACTTTCGGCCAGTGCCGTGGGAAGTATGCGGGAAGATATTAAACCCCTTGACATTGTCATTCCAGACCAGTTTTTTGATCGAACCAAAAGTCGGGTTAGTACTTTTTTTGGAGAGGGGTTCGTGGCACATATTGCCTTTGCAGACCCTGTATGTCCGGTTCTAAGCAAGATCTTATATGAGGCCGGGATAGAAGCCGGGGCCACCATGCATCAGGGAGGTACCTATCTCTGCATTGAAGGGCCACAGTTTTCTACCCGGGCAGAATCCAGAATATATCGGCAATGGGGAGTAGATGTTATCGGAATGACCAATATTCCAGAAGCCAAGCTGGCCAGGGAAGCAGAAATTTGCTACGCAACTATGGCTCTGGTAACCGATTATGATTGCTGGCATGAAACCGAGGAGGATGTAACCGCCGAAGCCATCATCGCCAATTTATTAAAAAATGTAGGAACTGCTAAAAAAATCATCAGAGGAGCGATCGCCAGGATACCTAAAGAGCGGACCTGCCCTTGTGCGACGGCTCTGAAAGACGCGCTGATTACATCACCCAAACTGGCTCCTTCCCAAACCCTTATGAACCTTGAGTTATTGATCGGTAAATACATCAATAAGTAATTTGCCAAAAATTTCAAGGAGGGTTAAGCTATGGCCAGGGTTTTAAGAAGCGAACGTAACGGTGTTGGTTTTGCCAGATCAAGGCCGCATCATAGGCCGTAGGGGCGTCCGTAGGTAATATGACGAAACCCCCCTGGATATGACCTACAACGGTATAGTTAGGAGTTTTGGTTTCGTCTAAGGGAGCTATCCCATACAGGGGTCCACCAACAGGCTCGAGGACATAGGACAGAAGTGCAGCCCAGTCAATAAGTCCGTAGGGATCCAGATGACGTGGATAGTAAAGCTTAGGAATTCCTTTGGAATCCAGAGCAAGTTCGAAGAGTGGATTCTCATTTTCCAGACGGACGGCGACGATCAAGCGATCACGGGGAAGGGAAGGTAGAAACGCCTGGGCTTCTGTGAGTAATCTGGTATGGAGGTCCGTATATCTCTGGGCATCTATCATATCTCCCTGTAACCCTGCTAAGTTTGCAATGAACTCAAGCAACACCACAGCCCCAACAAGGACTTTGGCTACCCGTTGCTGCCAACCTTTCAAAGATAGGAGGAGTTCTCGTACCCCGGCGCAAACCATCATCAAAAATCCCATGAGCGGGATAGACGTATAGCGGGTGGTCATGAATCCTACGGGGAGGATAGGAAGAAAAGGCAACAGAAAAAAAGCAAATCCAATTCCCATCAAGGGCTGAGATCGTCGCCAACCGAACCAGGCCAGGGAACCCATCATCAGCAAGGAAAGTACTTCCCTACTTCCAAAGGGGAATTCCAAGGGATGGAGAAAGGTCAGGTTAGAGAAGACGGCCCAGGCATGGGGTACTTTAGCGGCCGCTTTCAAACCCCCCGCGTAATAAATACTCCTGTCTATGGGAGGATGGAGAAAATAAATAAAGAGATACATCAACGGTGCTATTCCCGCCCACAGCGTATGAAGGAGCGCCCTGCGCAGGTGGATCTGGCTCAAACAAAGATCGAAGCAGAGGACAAAAGCGGGAAGTACCACCCAGGTTTCAACCGTAAAGAGGGTAAGGCCGGCAAGGACTATAACACCTGCCAGGCGGCCTCGATTCCAGGATTCCCTGGGTCCAGGCCAGATCAGTGCCAAAGCAAGCCAGCAGAGAGGTAGAATGAGATCATAACGGGTATTGACAATCTGCGCCGGTTCCAGAGAGTAAGGGGAGCAAAGCCAGAGAATAACAACTATCCAACGGACCTGGACAGAAAGGGAAAAACGGCCCAGGAGAAACCAGAAAAGTACCCCGCAGAGAAGGTGAAGGAAAAGATTGGTGGCATGATAGCCCAGGGGTTTTGTACCGAACAGGAGATGATTAAGGGAAAGCGTCCAGGTATTGACAGGACGGTAACCCCCTCCCGGAGCTAATAACAGAGAAGGCTTGTCCAGTGCCATACGAGCCTGTTGCCACCACTGAAAATCGTCACCTGTAAAGCCCAGATATAGGGACGGAGCATGGACATAGATCGTAATCAGTAGGACGGACATCAATCCGAGCCAGCTCCGGCTCCGATCCTTAGTTGATGCAATCAAACCAGGGAAAGATAAGATGAATTTCTTTACTTTCCACACCACAGTCAGGATCCTATCCATCGACCGGTCCGCTTCTTGATAATACCTTTAATCAAGATCCGGGCATATCCAAACCCCTGTTTAGAAAAGAGAAATTTGGATTCTCCTGCAATTCTACGGCCTTGACGCCCTTTAATCTCACAAATTCTTCCCCCAGATAGCCAGGTTTTCAAGGTGATTTCCGGGGAAATTTCAAACCCGCCGGATTCCAGATTAAGCTGCCGGATATATTCAATATCAAAACCCCGAAAGGCATATGTAATATCTTTAATGGTTATACCAATCAGGGAACGGCAAAAAAATCGATACCACCATTGATAAAATTTGTAGGAGAAAGGAATATTGGCAGAATCCTCAGGGTCCAAATATCTGGAAAGCAAAGCCAGGTGATAACCTTCACCGAGGATTTTTTTCCTGAAATCTGCAATGGCCATAAGCGGATCCACACAATCTCCCATCACCACAACTCCCATTCGTCCTCGGGCATGTTGGATACCAAATCGTATGGCATGGCCTATCCCTCGAGGTAGTCCTTTATGCAGGGCTTTAACTCTGGGATGTTCATTTTGTAAGATAAAAGCTTCTCGAAAGGTATAATCATCGCTACAATCGTCTACAATAAGAATTTCCGCAGACAAATCGTAGTGCTGAATAACCGATTCCAATTTTTGTACCAGTATGGGAATATTTTGCTCTTCATTTAAGCAAGGAACAATAATACTAATTTCGGGAGATTCTGGCAGTTTATGTGAGTTATTCAAATGTTTAGACATACTTTCCTTTATTTATTCTTTCTATTTATTCTTTCAGGTTACTTTCGTGCTATAAAATTCTTTCATTAACCCTGTCCTTCCGGGACCGTCTTTTTAACAAGTTAGGGGTTTCCCCTGTTTGGGATGATCCATCGTATACCTTGGGGGAAACAGGATCAAGATATTTTTACAGAAAGGACCTCTGAAGGTTAAGGGGCTAGTAAACGGGTTGGATAGATCGGGAAGCCTGTTCTTTTTGAAGGGGCCTGGAAGTTCGCTCTCCGAATTTGAAATAAAGGGCCGGAATAACGATCATATTGAGTAAAGTAGAGGTGACGAGTCCACCTAAAATAATAACTGCCATAGGTTGTTCCAACTCCCGACCGGGTTCCCCTACGCTGATAGCAATGGGAAGAAGACCTAATCCGGTGACTAAAGCGGTCATCAAAATAGGAGAGAGGCGCTCCATGGCTCCCCGTATGATCAATTCTTTTCCGAAAGACATCCCTTCCTCGGTCAGGAGATGGTGGTAATGGGAGATGAGCATAATACCATTTCGGGTGGTAATTCCAAACAGAGTCACAAATCCGATCATAGATCCGACGGAAAGGACGCCACCTGAGAGGAAGGCCGCCACAATACCTCCGATAAGAGCCAAAGGAAGGTTGGTCATAATGAGGAGGGATAGTCCCAGAGAGCGGAAGGACATATAGAGAAGAAGCAGAATACCAATGGCGGAGACGATCCCCAGCAACAAAATTTCTCGCTTGGCCTGCTCCTGACTTTCGAATTGCCCGCTATACTCCACATAATAGCCTGTTGGGAACCGAACTTTTTCACGGACCTTTTGTTTAACTTCATTGACAAATCCCACCACATCTCGCCCGGTCACGTTGCACTGAACCAACATTCTTCGAGAGACATTTTCCCGATTAATGGTATTGGGACCATTCTCCACGGAGATTTCTGCAACCTTACGAAGGGGAATTTTGGAACCCGAAGGGGTATCAATCCAGGTATTTTGAATCTCATCCAGACTAAATCCGCTGGTATCTTCGTATCGGACCACGAGATCATAGACCCTTTGTCCTTCGTAGACTTGCGAAACGTGGACGCCCCGGAAAATGGCGGTTACAATATCGGCCAGATCTCCAACACTTAAGCCATAACGGGCGGCCATATCTCGATTAAATTTAATTTTGATCTCGGGTACATCGACCTGTTGTTCCGCCTGTAAATCTGCAACCCCTGGAATTCCTGCCAATACCCCTTGAATTTCAGCTACCTTCTCCCTCAGAACGGAAAGATCCGGACCGAAGACCTTTACAACCACCTGAGCTGTCGTACCGGAGATGACTTCATCAATGCGCTCTGATAGGAATTGCATAATATTAAAGTAAAAGCCCGGAATACGACTCAACCTTTCCCGGATATCTTTCAACACCTCCTCCATATCCAGTTCTGTGTCTTTCAAGGCCACGACCAGCTCACTATAATCCGGGCCCCAGGTATCATCGGACAGTTCAGCCCGACCGGCCTGTTGGCCCACCGAAGCTACGGCGGGATTTTTCAGTAACTCCCGGGCCACTATTTTTCCCATTCGTACCGATTCCTCTAAAGAAGTTCCCGGAAGACCTGCCATATGGACAATAAAATTACCTTCATTGAACTCCGGAAGAAATTCCCCTCCCAGGAAAGGAAAAAGGGACAGAGCTCCCATGAACAGGAGAAGGGAGGCGAGGATTACCCGGACCGGATGTCGGAGTACTCCACTAATAAGGGGTCGGTAGAATTGTTTAAGACCTCTTACCAGAAAGCTTTCTTCAACCTTTTGGGCTGCCCCGGGTAGCAACAGAAGGCATAGAGCCGGAGTTACCAGAATAGCTACCAGCAGAGAAGCCAGGATGGAAAGGATATAGGCGTAACCCAGGGGAGCAAAGATCTTTCCCTGGATGCCGCTTAAGAAAAAGATGGGAAGAAAAACCAGAACTACGATGAAGGTGGCATATACCACGGAGTTACGAACTTCCAAAGAAGCTCTTAGAACCACTTCCAGGCTCGGCCTGGGGTATTCAGCCCGTCGATTTTCCCGCAATCGCCTGAAGATATTTTCCACATCGATGATGGCGTCATCGACGACCTCCCCAATAGCAATGGCAAGCCCACCCAGGGTCATGGTATTCAATGTGGCTCCGAAGAGTCGAAGGATAATAATTGCAACGAGAAGAGAGAGGGGAATTGCAATCAAACTGATCAAAGCCGAGCGGGTATTAAAAAGGAAAAGGAAAAGAACCACAGCGACCAGAACCCCTCCTTGCCAGAGGGCCTGGGTCATATTGCGGATGGAGGTTTCGATGAAACTGGCCTGCCGGAATAAGGCCGGATAGAGGACAACTTCCTGGGGGATGGCTTCTTTCAGTTCAGCAAGTGCTTTCTCCAGGCTTTCCGTGACCGACAGGGTATTAAACCAGGGTTGTTTGGAGATCATCAAGATGACCCCATCTTCCCCGTTGATGGTGGCTTCTCCAACCTTAATTCCAGGTCCAAACTGGACCTTAGCGACCTGTTGAAGGGTAATAGGAACGCCGTCCCGACTTATGATGAGGGTATTTTTTAAATCTTCCAGGGAGTTAATTCGTCCATCTCCCCGAATAACCAGTTGTTGATTAGGAGAGAAGGCGAATCCGGCCCCGGCCATGGAATTAGAGCGTCTGGCAGCTTCAATGACTTGTTGAAGGGTCACGCCATAGGTTCTGAGTTTCTTGGGCGATACTAAAACCTGATATTGTTTAACGCCACCTCCATACACAACGACTTTAGCAATTCCCGGAACTGCTAACAATCGAGGCTTGATGATCCAGTCGGCTATGGTCCGCAATTCCATGGGAGGGAGGCTTTTGGAAGTCAAACCGATCATCAGGATGGTACTACTCGAAGAGGTTATGGGGGCCATCTCCGGGGAGCCGACCCCTTGGGGCAATCGGGAAGCGGCCAGGCTCAATTTCTCTGCAATGAGCTGGCGGGCGGTAATAACATTGGTCTGATCCGTAAAAACAACGGTAATGACCGAGAGTCCCACCGCCGAAGAGGATCGTACACTGACTACGTTACTCGTCCCGTTGATTTCCTGTTCCAGGGGAATCGTCACCAGGGCCTCCACTTCATCCGGGGAAAGCCCGGGAGCTTCGGTTTGAATGACCACCTGAGGCGGAGCAAATTCTGGAAAAACATCTAAAGGGGCTGTTTTGGCCGCGAACAATCCATAACCAAATAAGATACCTGCCAAAACCAGGACAACCACCCGATTATGAAGGGACCAAAGGATGATATGGTTGAGCATAGGTAAAAAGGATTATTCGGGTAAAGTTCTTCACTTAATCGGCCACCGATATTCGATATTTCAAGCTCTCTGCTAGCAGCTCCTGAGCTCCTACCGCCACGACCTCCTCTCCAGGTTTCAATCCCTCTGAAAGAGCCATCTGATTTCCTTCCCTGGAAAAGAAGGTTACATTTCGGCGAACAAATTTCTCCTCACCGATTTTAACAAACACCAACTTCTTGCCTCCTTCCTCTAAAACCGCCGAGGCCGGTACCAAAACAGCCTGAATCTTTTCACCCATGGGAATCAGGACATCTGCCTGCATACCCAGTTTTAATTTTCGGTCCGGGTTTTTGACTTCAAAAATAAGTTGAACGGTTCGGGTTTCCGGATGAATGCTGTCTCCGACATGGATCAATTCTCCTTCAAAAACCTCATCGGGAAAAGGTGTAAAGCTCATTCGAGCCTTCTTGAGACCCTGGATGTAGGGAAGATATTCCTCAAAGAGTTGGGCTTCAACCCAGACCACAGATAAATTGACAATGGTAAAAAGTTTTTGAGATGTATCGACCTGTTGACCTGGGGTTACATCGACAAACGTAAGGGTACCTGCAATGGGGGCTTTGATGGGAAACTGGCGGATGCGGCTGTTATTACCGTGATTGGCAGAAGTATAAATCTTTCTCTGCTGGAGAGCATTTTTATATTTTATCTCGGCAAGTTTATAAGCCAACTCAGCTTCCTGAACCCGTTTGAGCGGAGCGACATGCTCTTCATATAAGTTTTTCGCCCGGGCGAGTTCGGCCCGATAAATTTCCATCTCCTCTTTAGCCTGGGCTATATCTGCTTCGACTTTGCGGGTGTCCACGTCCATCTGGATTTTTTCAGGAGCATTGAGAATTTGCTCCACCTGAGCCAAAAGCTGGCCTTCTTCTACCTGGGAACCTACCGGGGGAATAAACTGGGCACTCTCTGGAATAATCCGACCTGCTACCGGAGAAGAAACTTCTGCTTCAGCCTGGACTTTTGGAATGACCTTACCAAAGCTTTTAACCGTTTTTTCTACCTCTTTCTCGACTGCCGTTTCGACCTTGAGATCAATCAACTCCTGTTTTTCTTTTTCAAGTATCAGGAATGTCTCCTGAGTGTCCGGAAGGACTTCGGTCTTGACCTGTGACTTTAGCCCTTCTTCCCGTTCTTCTCCCCTTTCCGATTTAAGCCTCTCACAGCCGGGAAGTAATAACAAAAGTAGCCAAATATACAAAAAGTAAAAATTTTTCATGTAAATCTTTATAACCCCCTCCATGGAAAATTATCACCTATCTAAGGTTAATTGTCAATTATCAATTCTAGAATCTCTTACATCTTCCACTTGCAAGAATTTTTGTATTGAATTATCGTTTATAGTTGTAACTGGGTCTCACGCAGTTTTATTCTATAATTCCCACGAAGTATACTAGAAGAATATAGGAGTTTTCTTTATGATTGTTATTGCTGTTGTCTTGGCGTTTGTCTATATTTTTTCGCTATTTTTACTTTTTCTTTACGGCATTAATAGCTATATTCTCATCTGGTTGTATATTCGGAATAAAAAAGGACAACACGAGAGAGATCAGGAAATTATAGAAAGGTTCTGGCGAAGCAAAAAGACCCAAGACCTTCCGGTTGTTACCATTCAACTTCCCATTTATAATGAAAAGTATGTCATTCGACGACTCATTGAAGCGGTTACCCGCATAGAATATCCCAAGGAGCTATTAGAAATCCAGGTCTTAGACGATTCCACAGACGATACGGTTCATATTGCTCGGGAGATCGTTGAAAAATATCGGCGAGAAGGTTTTGATATCTCGTATATCCATCGTACCAATCGATCTGGCTATAAAGCCGGAGCATTAAAAAACGGTCTTGAAAAGGCCCGTGGAGAATTTGTGGCTATTTTTGATGCGGATTTTGTTCCCGGCAAGGAGTTTTTGAGAGATACCATTCCATTTTTTGAAGATCCACGGATAGCCATGGTTCAAACCCGTTGGGGGCATATCAATTGGGATTATTCGTTGCTTACGTTAGGACAATCCATTGGTATTGATGGACATTTTGCCGTAGAACAGGCAGGCCGTGTCTGGTCTGGACTTTTCATGAATTTCAATGGCACGGCGGGAATATGGAGAAAACTGGCCATCTACGATGCAGGTGGCTGGCAGGCCGATACCCTGACAGAAGACCTGGATCTCAGTTATCGAGCCCTCCTGAGAGGATGGAAGATGAAATTTCTTCAAAGGACGGTCTCCCCTGCGGAACTTCCGGTTCAGATTAATGCTTTTAAATCTCAACAACATCGATGGGCTAAAGGTTCTATCCAAACAGCCAAAAAGAACATTCCTCGAATTTTAAAAGCCCAGGTCCCCTGGTTTACGAAATATCAGGCTGTTTTACACCTGACCCATTACCTGGTCCATCCTCTCATGCTGACCGTTGCCTTACTCTCCATTCCCCTTTTAAAAATCAGCACTCTTTTTCAGAACTTTTCGACGGTCTTTGTGATTGCGGCCTTTTTTGCCCTGGCTACCTTTGGTCCCTCTTCCCTGTATGTATTTTCCCAACGAGAACTTTATAAAAACTGGTATCGAAGAATTTGTTATCTGCCGGTTTTGATGTGCCTGGGAACCGGTATAGCCATCAGCAACACCAAGGCGGTCTTAGAAGCCTTGTTTAATATCGAAAGTAGTTTTCGAAGAACTCCCAAGTTTAAGGTAGAATCCAAAGCCGATGATTGGAGAAATAAAAGTTACCTTCCCCCGGTGGATTTTCTGATGATTCTGGAATTCTTCATGGGAATTTACTGCCTGATAGGGCTTTATCTTTTCCTTTCTAATCGAGGTTATTTTATCGGACCTTTCCTGGCCATTTACACGGGAGGTTTCCTATATGTTTCGCTGCTTACCTTCGTTCATTCTTTTTCCGGACAAAATGGGGTACTTTATAATCTTTGGAAGACCCTTACCCAACACAAGGGAATCTGGTTGGTCCTCTTGATAGGTTTTATTCTGCGTTTCCTCAAGGTCTTTCAAGGGGATTTTTCAAATCCGCAGGAATATGGTTTCATCCCTGCCAGTTGGATGGGAGTCCCTCAACATCTGGATCCGGATAAGTTATGGTTACCTCTCTACACCATCTTCAGCATATTTATCGACTGCCTGATCAGCTCCTGGAGCTTGCTGACCTTGAAATTGAGCAATATCTTCCTTTCTTTGATTATTATCTTTCTGGTTTATATCAATTCAAAGAACTGGAAATCCGGCCTGATTGCTTCCTTAATTCTCTCCCTAACTCCCATGGACATTCTGGCCTCCTCCATGTCTATCCGGGAGCCTTTGATGACCTTTTTCCTCCTGGTTGCCCTCACCCTTTTTCTAAAAAACGAACAGGTTTTCCTCCCCTCTATTTTCCTGGGTTTGGCTTCCCTGACAGGATATGAAGCCTGGATTTTTAGCCTCTTTTTTCTCGGATATTTTTCCCTGGCAACTCTTAAAAATCGACTCCTGGCATCCTACAAAAAGTTAAGATATCAGAATCTTACTGAAAAGGAACTCTTTACGCTTCAAAGAATTCTTTGGCTATCTCTACCTTCACTGCTCATTATGATAATAGGGTTGTGGGGCAATCGCTCCAGGTTTCTGGAAGCAGGGGGTATGGCGCCGGGTGTATGGAGTCCTTTTCTGGTTCCTGATTTCTGGTTCTCGGTCATAAGCTGGCGCTATTGGAATCCGTCGAGGTGGTTCCAGGCTTTTTCTTTCATGAAGCTTATACTCATCTCGGCTCTTCCCCTCTTTGTGGGATGGATTTTAACCTATAAAAACAGTCGAAACAATCCCATATGGAATTTCACTTTAGTTTATTTTTTGCTTTTCGTTCTCTGCATTGGACTGGGGCTTTTTTCTGAAAATTATCGCTATATTTATTTAATTCTACCCCTTATTGCCATGTATGCAGGGGAATATTGGTCGCGGCATCACAAACTCGTTATCTTGATAGTCCTGATCACCATGCTGGGAAGTTGTTGGTACTACTTCCATATACTGGAAAGGTTTGCAGACCTTAACTTCTACTTCTACAGAACCGTTAATTATTCGCTGGGTTTATAACGGGAGGGATTCGATAGAATTGTTCTTAAAAAGAAGATCATAGCGCGAGAATTATTCTCTCAAGACAACGAGTTCCCCAAACCAGATTTAAACGCTAATACTTATGAACCGCCACTTAAGATTATCCATTCTTTGCCCGATACTGCTCCTTGTATTAATCGGCTTCCATCTCCTTATCAACTATATCTGGCTCATCAGGGATACCGCGCCTCCTACCTGGGATCCAGCCGATTATCTTTACAAAAGCGAACTGCTTTACCGTTCCTTGAAAGAGGGGGGCCTCTCGCTCTTCATGAAAAATTTTATCTATGAAGGCTATCGAACCCTCTCTTTATTTTTGACATTCCCTTTTTACTTCCTCTTTGGAGAATCAGAAATGTCGGCCATGATGGTTCATATGACCAGCCTGGCGGTCCTTTGTCTTTCCCTATATGGAATCGGTAAAGTTCTCAAAGATGAAAAAACAGGCCTGCTGGCTGCTTACATCACAACGACCATGCCGCTCATATTCGGCTTATCTCGCATGTTTTTCCCGGAATTCCCCCTGGTAGCCATTGTAGCGCTGAACGTCTACCTGTTACTTAAATCCGATTATTTTAAAAAAACCAGGTACAACATCTACCTGGGTCTTTCCATGGGGCTTGGGATGTTAATCAAGATCACATTCCCCCTTTTTATGATCGGCCCCTTCCTTTTCATCCTTTTTAAACGAATTTCCGAAGAAATTTTCCTTCATAAGCAAACTCATCCCATAACCCCCTCCCGATTCATTCAAGATGTAGGCATCATGATCTTACTGACTCTGGTGATCTCCTCGATTTGGTATTTTCCGAACACAGCCTATGCCATCTGGATATTCCTATGGGGAGGATATGGACACTTAACGGAAGTTCATGGGTTTGATCAAAATGTTTTTTCCCCCAAAACGATTTTAGACTACCAACATCTTGTAATCTATCGAGGAATCTCCAATTACTACTTTACACTCTTCACGGTTGCACTTCTTTATTATGTCTTCCTCAGAAGGATCCTTCACAAAAATCTTACACTGAGTCAGACCCCTTATTTGCCGGTAATTGTACTCTGGTTTTTACTTCCCCTTTTCGCTTTTACCTTTGCCACAAATAAAGATCTGCGATTCTTCGCTCCTTCTTTACCGGCTTTCGGAATTTTTTTAAGTTTACTTCTGACATCTTTTTTTCAAAAGGATTTGTATCCTGTCTATGGGATTCTTTTAGGAATCCCTCTCTTTAGTTTCTACTCCCTTTCCTTTCTCCCTTCTGAGATGTTCAACCATAAACTTTATTACGTTTTGTTTGGAACCAAATTTGTAGCCATGGGACGAGGTTATTATAACCTTCCTCCAGTTCAGGAGGACTGGAAGACAGAACAGATCCTTAACACCTTACGAACTTCTATTGGAAACTCCAACGGTGCATCCCCTCAGATCGCAATTATTTCTAATCAAAAATATTTTAACTGGGACATTTTTAAGTACTTTTCCTATCACCAAAAATTAGGTTTAGGCATCAGGCACTGTGATCACTACTCTATCACATTTTCCCTTGAAGAATGCCTTTGGGTTGTGAACATGTCCGATTATGTTTTGTTTAAAACCGGAGATCAGGGACCGGCCTACTCGGTTCCTTATAATGCTTCCATTATAAAGATGCTTGAAGAAAATAAATTACCTTTTAAAGAAGTCGCCTGCGATATTAGCCTTCCAGATCAATCCAGGGTACGCCTTTTCAAAAAAGTGCCTAAAAGCCAAGCCGAGGCCATGAAAAATGACTCTCCAAAACAGGAAACTCCAACATCTACAAGCGTACTATGATTTGGTCTGGTCCTCTCCCAATACAGAGATCCTAACCAGACTTCGGTTCCAGACTTCCTGTAGGGAATTTGCCTTTGAGTGTTTGGGTGACCTGAAAGGTAAAAGACTTCTAGAAATAGGCCCAGGACAGGGACAGGAAACCCTCTTTTTTGCTAAAGAGGGTGCACAGGTTTATGCTGTGGATATATCCTGTAAAAGCCTCCGACTAATTAAAAACATATCTGTTGCCCATGAGATGGAGGATCTTACCCTACCTGAGGGGCCACGAATCACCCAGAGTGAACAACGGACAGTAAACCATAGACACATCACGCTCATTCAGGCCAATGCAGAACAACTGCCGTTTAAGGAAGAGACCTTCGATCGGATTTTTGCACAGACCATGCTGATGCATACGGACTTTCTCCAGGTTGCCAGAGAAAGCGCCCGAATCTTACGTCCTGGAGGAATAGCCGTTTTCATGGAACCTCTCCGACTCAACCCTCTTCTTTACTTCTATCGAAAGTTCCGATCAACATTTAAATTGACGTCTCCTCACTATATAAACCTGAAAGACGTCGAGCAGATGGGAAGTTTTTTTAAAACCTCCTTTCATCGAGAATTTTATTTAACTGCTTTGTTGGGTATTTGCTTAAACAGAGAGAGAAAGGTTTATCAGAAAATAAAACAAAATTTAGAATACATAGACTCCTGGTTAATCCAATGGGTTCCCTTTCTCCGTTCCTTTTGTTGGATGACCGTGATGAGGTTTGAAAAATAATCAATATGGAGACCCTCGATTTAAGTCTTGTGATTGCCTGTTACAATGAAGAACTGGTTTTAGAACAGAGTGTGAAGGAGATCCTTCAAGTTTTAGACTCCACCCGATATACCTATGAACTCATCTTTGTCGATGATTGTAGCCAGGATGGTACAAGAAAAATTATTGACGAGCTGGTAAGTAGATATAAAGACAAACCCGGACGGTCTTTACGATCCATAAAAAAAATCTTCCATTTAGAGAATCAGGGACGAGGTCAAACGGTAGCCGATGGTTTTCGGCAGGCAGAAGGGAGGGTGGTCGGTTATATAGATATCGACCTGGAAGCCCATGCCCGCTATATCCCCTCCATGATTATGGCTATCGATAATGGAGCTGATATTGCCGTAGGCTGGAGGATTTATAAGCTTCAGTTAAGAACTTTGCATCGGGCGATTTCCAGTAAAACTTATATCACCCTGGTTAATCGGCTCCTTCATACCCGACTCAAAGATACCGAAACCGGTTATAAATTTTTTAATCGAGAGAAGATTCTTCCCATTTTAGATGAGATCGAAGATAAACGGTGGTTTTGGGATACGGAAATTATGGTACGGGCCTATTACAAGCAGTTGAGAATCGAAGAAATCCCCATCCTCTTTATCAAACGCTATGAGGTACCTTCTACGGTAAGATTCTTTAGAGATTCCTGGGAGTATCTTATTAAACTTTTGAAATTCCGGAAGGTGGTTAAAACCTGGAAAGGCTATGAATCCTGAAGTATATCAACGGCATTATGATTTTGAAGAAGATTACTGGTGGTTCAGAGGTAGAAGAAAAATAATCTTCGATCAAATTGCCCTGTTGCCCCTTCATTCAGAAAAGTCCCTCATCCTGGATGCGGGGTGTGGAACGGGACTGACCACCAAACTTTTAAGTGCCTATGGAAAAACTTTTGGAATAGAACTCTCCAAGGAAGGACTTCTGTTTTGTAAATCTCGAAATTTAAAAAATCTGATTCGAGGAAATATCCAAAATTCTCCCTTTGCCTCCAATCAGTTTGATCTGATTACCATGCTGGACCTTCTGGAACATCTGGATGAGGATGTCGAGGTACTCAAAGAGATGCATCGGATCTGTAAAGATGGGGGGTATCTGCTTCTTTTCGTTCCGGCCTATGCATTTTTATGGAGCGGAGAGGATGTGGTCTCCCAACATCGGAGAAGATACACGGCAAAAGAACTCTTGAGCAAAATCCAGAAGAGTGGATTCCTGGTCAAGAAACTCTCCTATGTCAATACGTTTTTATTCCCTGTGATTTTCTCCATCATTACCTTCAACAAATTTTTCAGACCCAAAACCTTATCTAAATCTAACCTGGAACCTCTACCCATTTTTATTAATAACCTACTTACCCAAATCTTCAAGAGTGAATCCTTCTTCCTGAGAAAAATGAATTTTCCGTTCGGTACCTCGCTTCTCTGTTTAGCCGTAAAAACCAGGCCCCGGCCTTGTTTCAAGGAAGAAAGCGATGTTTAAATCTTTTTAAGTTCTTTAAGGGAATGACGGGTGAGGACATTCCGTCTCTTACGCCGGGTCCGCAACCCGGGATGTCTTTGTGAGGAGCGAGGTGAGCTGAAATCCAAAGTAAAGGGAAGGGGATAAAATCTTCCCATGACTTGAAGGGATGGCTTTGCTTGACTTGTCAGGACACGTGGAGGAATCCGTTATACTTTCTGAAACTATCATTATAAGATAAAAACACGAACTTTTTTCTTGAAATTATTTTGTAAGTGTGATTCAATTTTTCCTGAATGTCCTAAGGTTATAAGAACAAGATTGACAAATTTGTCCCTTGTCAAGGCCAGGTTCTGAGCTGGGTTCAGAATAGCCAGCCAAAACCTCCCCACAGAGGCCTTTATCATCAGCTTATATGCTCAAAAGCTATCGAGGTATCGTTCCTGAAGTTCATGAAACTGCTTTTGTAGAGGAAAGTGCCCAGGTTATTGGCGATGTAAAAATTGGAGCCCATTCCAGTGTCTGGTTTAATGCAGTTATAAGGGCAGATGTTAATTCTATACGGATTGGGGAAAGAACCAACATCCAGGATGGATGCCTTCTCCATGTTACCCTGGATAGACATGACCTTATCATAGGAGATAATGTGACGATTGGCCACGGTGCCATTATTCACGGATGTCATATTGAATCGAATTGTTTAATCGGTATGGGAGCCATCATCCTGGATGGAGCCAAGATTGGAGAGAATTGCATAGTAGCCTCTGGAGCCGTAGTGGCCGAAGGAAGCATCATTCCACCTAATACCCTTGTAATGGGTATTCCGGCAAAGCCAAAACGGGCCGTAACCGAGAAGGATCTGGAAAGAGTTCGGGCAGGATGCGAACGGTATGTTTTAAATAAGGAAACTTATAAAAGAGAAGTTCAGAATGTCCTAAGAGGGAGGTGAAGATGTGAAAGAAATTGTGGATGAAAAGACGGTGGTGATGATCATTAATTGGATAGCCGTTATAGGTCCCCTTTCAGGTATTCTTATAGGCTTTATCGTAGGGAAAATCCGCCATCGGGTCCATTCGGATACAATTAAAGGGTTTGTGATAGGATGCTTTGGGATTTTAAATTGGGTCATGTGGAATGTCTACGACCGGATAACAAACTATTATGGGTTGGATACGGTTAAAAATCTTGTGGTTAATCTTGTTATTTTCATCGCTGTAGGAATCATCGTAGGGCTTGTTTTGGGTATTTTTTGGAGAAAAGACTCTGTGGATAAATAAAGAGAACGGATAGGTGTCTTTTATCCGTGATGATGGGGTGGTGAAGCAGTGAGATGGTGAGGGGATAGGAACAGGATAGGAGATGAGACCCCACCACCCCCCTTTACCTCACCATCTCATATTGAACCAAAAAGGAGGTTTCCTTATGCGTTTCACAATAAGCTGTAGGGTATTTTTTCTTATAAGTTTCTTAATGGCTGGCTTATTATTAAATTCATATTTTGCTCTACCGACCGGAGCCCAGGAACGTTCTCTGGTTCCTTCAACTTCACCTCAAGAAGTTTATCCTTCTCGATGGTCGGATTATAGTTGGAGTTATCCCGAGTGTTATAACTCCCAATATCCTTATTCCTGTGGGGATAGATATAGAGGATGTAGTGAGATTTGTTATCGTTGGATCCCGGGCCATTATAAATACTACAAACGTTGGGTACCGGGATATTGGTCCTATCAGCCGATTTGGATACCGGATTATTGGAAATATGATAAAAAATGGGTACCGGGACGTTGGGAATCACGGTGTACCTCCCCATCTTGCTATGGTTACTACAACTATGGCTATTACAACTCTGACTATTACGACTCCTACCGTTCACCATGGCAGGATTATAGAAGTAGCGGGATGCCCGCAACAGTACCCGATACGGGAAGAGGGGGATCCACTCCCTACGGGTACTTCGATGCCAATGGGGTCTGGGTTCCCTACCGGCAGTAAAGACGCCCTTAATCTGTTGTCTGTTGTCCGTTGCTCTTGAAGAGCCATAACGGACAACAGATCACGGATCATGGAAAGTATTGATTTTATTTGAAGCTTTTCTGGCTATTATACAAAAACCCCTTCAATATGCTGCTAAAAATAACTTCGCCAACATAGAGCGCGTTCAAGATCTGGAGAAAACTGTTTTAAGTTGTATTCGAAATTTAGATATCCAATCCCTTCCTTCTGGAATTCAACAAAAACTTCAGGTCTTAGAAGGATTGTTCCAAGGATATGATACGGTTCCTCGACAGAGAAAAATAGAGATTATCACCGAAGCCTTACAGGTGATAGACGCCATTTCGGGACGTGGGGAGGAGGAGACCCGAAGATACGGAGACGAAAAAGTAAGCCCCGTATCCCAATCTCCCTACACCTCCGGGCCTCAGAACGCCTCAGAGTCTCAAAATGATGATTTCGATGTCTCCCCCTTTAGCTTAAGTACTCCACTTCAGTATATCAAGGGAGTGGGCCCAAAGCGGGCCCAAATTTTAAAGAAGCTTAACCTGACGACCGTTGAAGATGCTCTTTTCTTTCTTCCCCGACGTTATGAAGATAGAAGGCATATTAAAACCATTGCAGCGCTGGAAGCCGAGGCGTGGGAAACAGTTTATGGAGAAGTTAAAAATACCGGCGTGGTTACAACACCTCGACAGAAAACCAAAATCTTCGAGGCTTTCATCGGAGATGATAGCGGCACCCTGGTGGCTAAATGGTTTAATCAGCCTTATTTAAAACAGATCTTTAAAAAAGGAAGCAAAGTCATCCTCTATGGAAAAGTTAAATTCAGTAAAGGAGGGTTTCAAACCAGCTTCCGCTATGCTCCCAGGGAAATGATCCAACCGGAATATGAAATCCTGGATGAGGAAGAACCCGACCTGTCTGTTGGGGCAGGAGCCCGGCAAACGACCCATGTCCATATGGGACGCATTGTACCCATCTATCCCCTCAGTGAAGGACTCTACCAAAAGACTTTACGAGGGGTTATGAAGTCCATCGTAGATCGCTACGCAGATGCTTTGGAAGAAATACTTCCGCCTGGAATCAAAGAAAAGTACGGCCTGTTGGATCTGCCGGAAGCAATACGTCGGGTCCATTTTCCCGAGGAGGAGGATGACATTGAAAAACTGAATCGAGGAACTTCCGAACCCCATCGCCGATTGGTTTTCGACGAATTTTTTCTCCTGGAACTGGGACTTGGTTTGAAGAAGCGTGGGGTTGCCACCAAACAGAAAGGAATTCAGTTTCAGTTTACCGGAGAACTGGAGCAGCGCCTGAGAGCTTTACTTCCGTATCAATTGACCAAGGCCCAGGAGCGTGTGCTTTCTGAAATTAAAAGGGATATGCAATCCGTCCATCCCATGAACCGGCTGCTTCAAGGAGATGTGGGTTCCGGAAAAACAATTGTGGCCCTTATTGCGCTGCTCTGGGCTGTAGAAGCCGGCTATCAAGGAGCCATCATGGTTCCCACAGAAATCCTGGCGGAACAACACTATCGAAATATCTCCGGGTTTGTAGAAAAACTAGGACTTACGACCTGCCTGCTGACCAGCAAGCTTCGGAAGAAGGAACGAGAGCAATACCTGTCCAACATAAGGGAAGGACGGACTCAGATAATTATCGGAACCCACGCCTTAATTCAGAAAGATGTAGAGTTCCAGAAATTGGGACTTGTTATTATCGATGAGCAGCATAAATTTGGGGTTATGCAGCGAGCCACTCTAAAAGAAAAGGGATATCAACCGGATGTTCTTATCATGACGGCAACTCCGATTCCCAGGACGCTTTCACTAACAATTTATGGGGATTTGGATGTATCCATTATCGATGAGTTACCTCCGGGTCGAACTCCGGTGACAACCCTTTTATTTTATGATCGGGACCGGGATCGGGTCTATAACCGGATCAGACAGGAAGTAGAACAGGGCCGTCAGGCTTATGTGATCTATCCGCTGGTGGAGGAATCTGAAATCTTAGACTTGAAAGCCGCAACAGAAATGGCAAATCAATTAAGCACCGAAATCTTTCCCCAATTCAAAGTAGGATTAGTCCATGGGCGAATGAGTAGTGAAGAAAAGGAACAGATCATGACGGCTTTTAAAAACCGGGAGATTCAAATCTTGGTTTCTACAACGGTTTTAGAAGTAGGGATCGATGTGCCCAATGCCTCTGTGATGTTGGTAGAGCACGCAGAACGATTCGGTCTTTCTCAACTCCATCAACTTCGGGGTCGTGTCGGGCGAGGTCCTTATAAATCCTACTGCCTGCTTCTGGCCCATCAACCTGTTGGCGAAGAGGCTAAGAGGCGTCTTAATGCCATGATCGAAACTACCGATGGATTTATCATCGCGGAACGAGATCTGGAAATTCGAGGGCCTGGAGAATTTTTCGGTACCAAGCAATCGGGTTTGCCCGACCTGAGGGTAGCCAATATCCTTCGCGATGCGAAAATTCTGGAACTGGCCCGAGAAGAAGCCTTTCGGATTGTCCGACAAGATCCTACCCTTTCCCGACCCGAACATCAAAAACTTAAATGGGCTCTAGAAAAACGTTGGGCTAAGAAATTGGAGCTGATCAGCGTAGGGTAAGTAGAGGGGTGTGGAAGTGTGGAAGTATGGGGGTATGGGAGAATTTACACCCATACTTCCATACCCCCATACCCCCATACTTCCACACTTCCACACTTCCCTACTCTTTTATGAGTATGAACTGGCCTCCTATTTATGATGAAACTTATTTGCCGGAGTTGCATCAGAAATATTGGTTCCCACGAGAAGAAACCATGGATCCTGAAGAACGGGAGAAAATCATTTTGAAAAAGCTTCAGGCTCAAATTACCTATGCCTATCAACACGCTCCTTTCTATCGTAAAAAATGGGATGAAGCTGGACTTCAACCGGGAGATATTAAAACTCTGGAAGATTTCCACAAGATGCCCGTAGTGACTAAGCAGGAAATTCGAAAGGATCAGATGGAGCACCCACCTTTTGGATCCTATCTCTGTATACCCCGGGAGCAGGTGTTAAGAATCCATGGGACTTCTGGAACAACGGGAAAACCAACGGCTTTTGCCATTAGTCGGGACGATTGGAGACGAATTGCCAATGCCCACGCGCGGGTCATGTGGGGAATGGGATTACGACCAGGGGATACCGTTTTTATCGGCTCTTTTTTTAGCCTTTATTTGGGAAGTTGGGGGGCTCTCGTTGGCGCCGAGCGACTTGGTTTGACCTGTTTTCCCTTCGGAGCCGGAGTTCCCGGGCAAACCGAACGGGGAATTGAATGGATGCGAGACATCAAACCAACTGCCTTTTATGGGACCCCTTCCTATGCTTTATATATTGCCGAGAAAACCCGGCAAGCCGGATACGATCCCAGGGACTTCGGATTGAAAATCATGTTCTTTTCTGGAGAGCCCGGAGCCGGAATCCCCTCCACCAAGAAACTCATAGAAGAAACTTACGGGGCTATTTGTATTGATACGGGAAGTACGGCAGAGATGACTCCCTGGATGAGTAATGGGGAATGTGCAGATCGTCAGGGAATGCACCTGTGGCAGGATATTGTTTACACAGAACTCATCGATCCGGATACCCGGCAGGTCGTCCCCTATGGAAAAGAAGGTGTTCCCGTCTATACCCACCTGGAGCGGACTTCTCAACCTATGATTCGCTTCTGGTCCGGAGATTTATCTACCTGGACCCAGGAACCCTGCAGTTGTGGAAGGACGTATCCCAGACTCCCCAAAGGGATATACGGTCGGATTGATGACATGTTCATTGTTCGCGGCGAAAACATTTATCCCAGTGCTATTGAGGATGTACTAAGGGCCACCGAGGGATTTGGTGAAGAGTTTCGTATTTTCATTACCCGGGAACGGACCATGGACGAACTGACCGTCCAGGCCGAGTATAGCCCCCGCTTCCAAAAGGAAGCTGAAGAGAATCCCCAGATACTGGAGAGATTACGGGAAACCCTGGAAACCAGGCTACGGGTCCGCCTTGGAGTTCGAACGAGAGTTGAGTTGATAGAGCCAGGAAAACTAGAGCGGACCCAGTTCAAAGCGCGAAGGGTTATTGATAAACGTTAAAACCGGAAATCAGAATCCAGAAATTTACATCCTGAATTCTGATTTCTGGATTCTGAAAGCTATGACTTTTCAAGTCCAGAGCGCTCTCATCGCAGCTATCGTAAATCTCTGCTTTGCTGTTTACTTTATCCTTAAGGATCGAAAGAACCAACTTCACCGAACTTTCTCCTATCTCAGCTTTAATATTTTTGTCTGGAATCTAGGATTTTTCCTTTATAAGCTCACCCAAAGTGATTTCTGGTACCGGATTCTTTTTCTCGGTTCTCTTTTTATTCCTCCCAGCGCGCTTCACTTTACCCTTGTATTTCTTTCGGCTCGAAATCCCATAAAATGGAGACTTTTAAGATATACCTACGGAATCAGTATCGGTCTCTTCATAACCGTTCTGACTCCCTTCTTTTTCATGCGAGAGTGGAGTATCATAACGGTTTGTTATTTCTTTCCGGTTCTTTATCTTTGCCTGTATTTGATCTATAAACGGTATTCTGAAACAGAATCAACTACAGAAAGGGCTAAGCTCAAATACATGATAATCGGTGGAGTTATTGCCACAACTGCCGGAATCACAGATTTTTTACCGGGAATAGGAATTGACTTTCCCCAGTTGGGAAACCTGGCCGTTATGGTTTATATGTATTTTATCTCTCAATCTATTGTAAAGTATCGATTACTGGATCTCCACGAAATCATCGGAAGGGGAATCGTGCTTGTTACCCTGGCTTCTATAACTGGAGGTATCTATGGAGCTCTGGTGTTATGGATTGGGAACAAGCCGGGACTTGCTATCTTTAACACTTTTATTGCCTCTTTACTGATTTTACTTCTTTACGAACCGATTAAATTGAAAGTCCAGGACCGGGCAAATCGTATTTTTCTCAGGGAAAGTTATAATCTCCAAAATATTTTGAATACCTTGAGTCGAAAAATGGCCCGGGTTTTAACGGTGGATGAACTCTTTAGCCTGATTATCAGCACGATTAAAGAGTTTCCCCGTATAACCCATGCATCGGTTTACGTTTTGGATGAACGGGAGGATCTGTTTAAGCTGGTAGAAGCAATCGGCGATCATCGGGAGAGAATTCCCAAATTCCTTGAGACTAAAGTTCTCACCGAGTATATCAAGGAGAAAAGAGGTGCCTTGATTCTGGAAGAACTGGAACGGGAGTTGAGAACTTACGAGATGGAGAACGGGAGAGGAGAAGAGGGGGGAAAAGGATATACCAACAACCCATCTTCTTTGACTCGTTCCTCCACTCCCTCCCTCCCTTCTCCGGCTGTTATTAAGTCCATTTGTGAGTTGTTGAAGAAAATGGAAGCCCAGGTTTGCATCCCTCTGATGTGTAGACAAGACAGGGTCCTGGGACTCTGGAACCTTAAAGACGCAGGTTCTGAAGAGGCTTACTCCAGTCACGAGATTGCCTTGCTTATGACCGTTGCCAATCAGGCGGCTATCATTATTGAGAATTACAAAATCTACGAAACCATGAAAAGGAAAGATCGTTTAGCGGCCTTAGGAGAGATGGCTACGGGTCTGGCCCATGAAATAAGAAACCCCCTGGGAGCTATTAAAGGTGCAGCCCAATATCTTCAAGTAGAACCTTCCATAGAGGAAAGAAAAGAGTTTTTAAGTATTATTATTGAAGAGGTCGATCGATTGAATCATGTAGTTTCTCAGTTCCTGGATTATGCACGTCCCTTCAAGAAAAATATCACCCTTTGTGAAATCAATAAGATCCTGGAGAAAACCTATGCTTTGATTAAAGCCGAGGGGATTCCCGAACAGATAAAAGTAATCCTGGACTTTGAAGAAAATTTACCTTTGATCCATGCCGATGCAGAACAACTTCGACAGGTTTTTTTAAACCTTTTTTTAAATGCCATCCAGGCCATGCCGGAAGGTGGAAGTTTAGTTGTTTCTACGACTCTGGAGAATGATCCCGATAAAACCGGAACGTATTTAAGTATAAAATTTATAGACACCGGGGTTGGAATTCCTGCAGATCATATAGATAAATTGTTTAATCCATTTTTTACCACCAAAAAAGAGGGAACAGGGCTTGGCCTGGCCATTTGCCATCGTATTATCGAAGGACATGGCGGGGCCATTGAAGTTAGCAGTCAAATCGGTAAGGGAAGTCAATTTGTGGTAAAATTACCTGTTCAATGAGGGGGTAAAGTGATAAGGTAGTGAGGGAGCCCAGGAAGGTAGTTACGCGGGAGTGAGAGAGTGAAGGGGTAAGATAAGGATAAAGAGCCCCTTTTCACCCTTCACTACCCATAAAGAGCCCTTGAAAAAAAGGATCCTTATCGTAGATGACGAAAAAAACATGCGTCGGATTTTAGAGGCCTTATTAACCAAAGAGGGTTATGAGGTCGCCGAGGCCGTGGATGGGGAAAGTGCCCTCGCCTGGCTAAAAGGGAATATCTGTCATGCAGTCATCACGGATTTATTGATGCCGGGAATGGATGGACTTGTTCTTATGGAGCACATCTTAAAAGATCATCCCGGTCTCCCTGTCATTATTATTACGGCACATGGAACCATTGAGACGGCTGTAGATGCCATGAAAAAAGGAGCCTTCGATTATATCACAAAACCCTTTGAGCAGGATGAGATGAGAACCATTGTTTATAAGGCAGTTAAGACCCAGGAACTCAACCAGAAGGATATTCTCCCTGAATTTGAGTATCAGGAACGGTTTGGAATTATTGGGGATAGCCCGGTTATGAAAGAAATTTACAAAATTCTTGAAAAGATATGGGATAGTCCTTCAACCGTTCTGATTACCGGTGAAAGTGGTACAGGAAAAGAATTGATTGCCCGGGTTCTCCATGAAAGAAGTTTCAGAAAAGGAAGGCCTTTTATCAAAGTGAATTGTGCTGCCATCCCCGAAAACCTGGTAGAGAGTGAGCTTTTCGGTTATGAGAAAGGAGCTTTCACAGGGGCTGTGGGAAGTAAACCCGGTCGATTCGAGCTGGCCCACACCGGTACACTTTTTTTGGATGAAATTGCCGAGATCAAAAGGGAAGTGCAGGTAAAACTTCTGCGAGTTCTTCAAGAACAAGAATTTGAAAGGGTGGGGGGAATTAAGACCTTAAAGGTGGATGTGCGCCTCATCGCGGCCACAAACCGAGATTTACAAAAAGAGGTCAGGGAAGGAAATTTTCGAGAAGATTTATTTTATCGACTCAATGTAATTCCCATTAAAGTACCCCCTTTGCGGGAACGAAAAGAAGATATCCCCCTCCTCATTCACCACTTTATTGCCAAATACAATAAACGTCTGAATAAGAGCGTACAGGGTATCAGCGAAGAAGCTAAGGCCGCTTTGATGGAATATAACTGGCCGGGGAATATTCGAGAACTGGAAAATGTCATCGAACGAACTGTTTTGCTTTTAGATTCTGATTTTATTACCTTGAAAGATTTACCGGAGGAACTGAGAAGCCTGGTGAGTACAAGAGTTGCATATAATATTTCAACTGAATTACCCGGCAGAGTAGAACCTGATTTGAAATCTATATCTGCACCTCAGTCCGGAGAGTTGGTGGGAACCGGTTCCCCTCCCAATTCTACTTCAGAAGGCCAGATTACCGGTTCAAGGGAGGGTGGCTCCGATTTAAAATCAGATCTGAGTCTAAAAGAAGCTGTTAAACAGGCTACTGCTCAAGTGGAGAGAAATTTAATTATTAAAGCGCTTCAAGAAACCCGAGGAAATGTGACCCGGGCAGCTAAAAAATTGGGCATCAGTAGAAAGAGCCTTCAAACTAAAATGAAGGAATATGAGCTAAGGGAAAAAGAATGGAATAACTAGCCATGCAAGTATTTTCTTTATCCGATAGGGAAAAATTAGAACAGCTCCCTGCAGAGGACATCGTAGAGTATTTTAAAAAAATACCTGATATAACCGAATATACGCTGGATTGTAACGCTTATCCATTATCAAGATTAGAAAAATTGAAGAAAATCCTCAGTGAAGCCGTCGAATCTGTCTCCTCCCAGAGTGAGTCGTATAATACGTACGATAAAATCCTTAAGCGTCTGTCCGGTCTGATTACCACCCGGGTTGATTATGTAAAGGGCTTCATTCAACAGGTATTAGGGAAGGAATCCCCCTTAAATAGTAAATACTTCCTGGAAACGGCCCCTACGTCGGATATCCTTCACCATGTGGATCTTATGAAAGACGTTGGAATTTCTCCGGAGATGGAGGAAACAGAGTACAATGAAGTTCTTCAAAAACTGGTGAAGGTTTTAAAATTTCGATTTAACGAGGCTTTGAGCATTTACAAAGAACTTTATTCCACCACCTATGAAGAAATTGCGAAAAATAAGACTAAATTCCCCCAACAGGAATTAGAACAATATAAAAGATTTCTGGAAGACGCTCTCTTGATGACGAAGACCCACATTACCGTTAAACCTCAACAGATTCAGCAGCTCAAAGGAACTCTGATCAAAATTCTGGAGGCTTTGGCCGTTCGAGCCCTTGAATCCGTGGAGACTTTTGATAAGTCTCAATATAGACAGATCTTAAATCTTATTGAAACAAATATAAGTGGCCTGGAAGCAGAGTTTGCCCATGAAATTATCGAGCGTTTCTCCAATCTCATCCCCGAGGCTATAGCGGAAAAATATCCCCTCACCATTATCCGCCATAACAGGAAACTGGCCGAGTTACTGATCGAGATTTCTAAACCTTCAGAGTCGATTTTAGATCTGTACGACATTTTAATAAGTTTTACCATTGCCGAAGCCGAAAAAATCCGGAGCCTGAGAATTGAAAAGCAAGAACCTGCAGATTCGCCCCTGGAAGTAAAAATAACCCCGGGTGAGCGGGAAATTCAGGAAGAAATGAAGCACTTTGAGACTTTAACTTTAACCCAAAAAGCCCTGGCTTTAATTCGATTGTCCTTTTATGGACTTTTTGAAACCCTTTCCTCACTCACTTTAGAAGAATTAAATAAATATCCTATCGGAGTCCTTAAATCCGCCGAGAAGACTTTAAAGGAGCTGGAACAGCAGGAATTATCGGAGAAGGAGATTCAGATCATTCGGACCAATACCGATTATATAAAAGCCCTGGAACTTCTGGATAAGGCCATTGCAGATTATAAAACCTTGGGTGAAAAGTACGACTTTATAAGTCTTTATAGAGAAACCGACTATGAAGTCCAGGGAGTGAGTTACTGTACCTTTAACGACCTGATATTACGAATGATTCAGAATATTGGAGAAGCCAATTTTATCCTGAATTCTACCGGGGCAGGAATTTCCGCGGAGCGTCAGCACGAATTAACGGTTACAATCACCGAAAGATACCGTCAGGAATGGAAAAGACAGCGAGAAGCAGAAGAAAAAGAAGAAGAACTCGAACTGGTAAAATTAGCAGAGCGGAATGTCCTGCCTGACAAAGTCAAATAGCAAAGAAACACGAAGCCATCTCAGGCTGAATGGAAGGGAAGAAAGAGTTTACCCTCTACACATCAAGCCAGCTGGAATAAACCTGGTTCTTGATCCTTATTTCTTCTCTTCGGTACCCCTCAAAGCCCTGGTAAATTGACTTCCCATAGCCGTTTCCAGCTCGATCAAAGCCAGATTATAGTTATAGAGGGCTTCTAAAAAGAGGGTATTTGTTCGAATGAAGTCTTCTTCTGCCCGAGCAACTTCCAGAAATTCAATCTCCCCTGCCTGGAAAGCTTTCCGGTTTAACTCCAGATTTTCTCGGACCAGTTGGATAAGACCTCGCTGAAACACATCCAGATTTTTCTTACCGGTTTCAACCTTGGCAAATCCGATTCGTACCTCTTGCTCGATCCTATTTTTCAAAGCTGCCAATTCCAGGCTTACCTGATCCTTGCGGCTCAGAGACTTAGCAATCTCCCCCTGATTCCGGTTAAAGAGAGGAAGAGGAATAGAAACAAACCCCCCTATACGGCGCTCATTTCCTAACTCTCGCTCAAAAGTGCCCCCAACCTCGATATCCGGAACTCCTTCTGCCCGGGCCAGGGAAATATCGGCCTCTGCTGCTTTTACGGCTACTTGAAGACTTTTATAATCCGGCCGATTGGCCAGAGCAAATTGGATTAATTCGGTCAGATTAAACTGAATCTCTTCCTTAGAGAGGGTCCCTTCCACTTTGAGACCCTCCACCCCGGAAGGCCCCCCGGAATCCAGGATAACCCCCAGAGCCATTAAAAGCTCGGAATTCGCCTGACTGAGCTCATTTTGAAGGTTTAGACTTTCCGTAGTTGTCCTCTGTAATTCAATAGAGGCCAGATTGACTCCCATGAGAGGGATATCTCCGGCTTTATAGCGTTTGTTAGCAATATCTAAAATAATCCTGTTAACCTCCAGGACTTCCTTTATTAACTCCTGTCGCCTTTGATTAAATAACACGGCATAAAAAGCTTTTTTGACCTCGGCCGTTTTTAGCCGAACCACATTCTGAAAATCTAAATGGGCTTTTTCCAGTTTTAATTGGGCCACCCGTTTGCGATGTCCTATTTTCCCACCCAGGGGAATTTCCTGGCTTAAGTTCACATCATAATTAAACCCGGACAAATCTCCATCCGGAATACGCTGATTTCTTCCCGTAAACTCAATTCTTGGATTGGGAAGGAGTCCCGAGGTTATCAACTCTCCCCTGGCTATATCGATTTCTGCCTTAGCTGCCAATATTTCCGGATTATGCTCCATGGTAAAGGTCAAAAGTTCATCTAAAGTATAAGACTTAGTGGGATTGAGTTTAGGAACCTCCTGACCCATTACCTGTAATGGATCGTTCAACAAACCGTTCAGACTCACCAGTACAGAGAATAAGATTGAAAAAAAGGGTTTAACACGCTTCACAAGATAGGGTTCACACGCCAAGCTTTGTACTGATTTAGTCGAAGGAATACCGGGGAATTAGCATCCGGGTTCCCTTTCCAAAATTCAGGACAGAGCTCTTTGTGCTTTTATGAAAAAACAATTAAAGACCAACCCTAGGTAGGGTTCCCAACCCTTCAGGTTATAGTTTCACAGCAAATAAGCGTAACTTTCTTTTGTAGAAAGACTTTTAATTTTAAACAGGAAGATTGTTATAAAACAACTACTTCTATTTTAATTCTTCGAAGGCTTTGGACCCTGGTAAATGGGATAAGTATCTCCCCTCAAAGGGATCAAGGTGGCTGGATGAGAGGATAGGTAAAACCGGGAAGGATTTCGCCAGGGGTTGGAAGCGAGATCGTAGAAAGTACTACTATAAAAACCAATACTCCGGGGACCATCAGATGAAGATGCTGATAATAAAAATGAAAACAGAAGCCGTTTCCTAAGTTAGAAGAATCATTATGCTCTATATCTCTCCATTCATGGGGATTTAGAAAGCACCACAGGTATCCCACGGAAAATAGCAAAATAGCTACTATTAAAAGAAATCTGTAAGGTCTAGAATTCCGCGGCATAAATTTTGTAGACTTTTAGAGCGAAGAGGTTTACCAGAGAAATTTTTACAGGTTTGAAGTATAACCATCTATTTGGATCTCGTCAACGGAAATCTCTTCTAATTATCTGAATTTTCTTACTTAGTTAATTGAATTATTTATTTAATAGGGTAATTTAATAAAGTAAGGAAATGAACTTAAACCACTAACAAGAGTATTCATTGAAGTGGTAAAACGGGAGAAACCAGAGGTTGTGTGAATCCTCACATCGTACTCTGGAAGGTAGGTGAATCTTTCGCGCTTCAACGGCCCCGGTATTTGAAGTGCTTCGTGAGGAGTAAAAAGGACAAGCAGGCAGGGGAATTTATCCTTTTTTATTGTTTATTGGGCTCATCCTGAGAAGGGGAATTTCTTTTCATGGGTAGGGCGAATTCGTAGTTCACGAAAGACTCTTTGAGTGAATGGGATTCGCTTCATAGAGGGAGTTTCCCTTAATTTAGTTAAAGGAGACAACTATGTATTTTAGACAATTTTATCTGGGATGTCTTGCCCATGCTTCTTATCTCATAGGATCCGACGGGGAAGCTGCTGTAGTCGATCCACAACGTGATGTAGATATTTATCTTGAGGAAGCGAAGCAACAGGGACTGACGATCAAACACGTGATTGAAACCCATCTCCATGCTGATTTTGTATCCGGTCATTGCGAGCTTGCCAAACGTACCGGTGCAAAGATTTATCTGGGTGCAAAAGCCGGAGCGAAGTTTGAGCACGTTCCTGTCTATGAAGGAAATGAGATCAGGATGGGCAAAGTCGTTCTGCGCTTCATGGAAACACCCGGCCATACCCCTGAATCCATCTCAATCCTGGTGATTGATACAGAGAAATCCGACGAGCCCGAGGCAGTACTTACAGGTGACACCTTATTTATTGGAGATGTTGGGCGCCCTGATCTTCTTGGCTCAAAGATGAGTTCCAGAGAACTGGCTGGCCTGCTTTATGATTCGCTCCATGAAAAGTTGTTAAAATTACCTGATTCTGTGAAGGTTTATCCAGCCCATGGGGCCGGCTCTTTGTGTGGGAGAAATATTTCAAGCGAAACAAGTTCTACCATCGGAGAGCAGAGGCGGTTCAATTACGCCTTGAAGGAAATGCCAAAAGAAACCTTTATACAAATGGTTACGACCGATTTACCCGAAGCACCGGCTTATTTCAGCATGGATGCCCAAATAAACCGCCAGGGTCCCTCTTCATTGGATGAATTACCGGAGCTACCGGCTCTTTCACCGGAAGAAATCGAAAGGATGAGAAACCGGTCGGAAGAACCTGAAGGCCGTACCTGTGTAATTTTAGATACCCGATCCTCCGCCCAATATGGAACGGGTCATATTCCAGGCTCCCTTAATATCGGTCTGGGTGGTCAATTTGCCTCATGGGCAGGGTCCCTTATCAAACCAGAAGTTCCCATCATCATCGTTGCAGAAGATGAAGGACGGGTCCGCGAAGCCAGGATCAGGCTGGCACGTGTTGGACTTGAAAATGCCGCAGGATATCTGGCCGGAGGAATATCCGCCTGGGACAGGGCAGGGTTACCCCTTACTACAACTGAACAGATAACGGTTAACGAATTAAATGCCCGGATCCAAGAAGGTATGCCCTTGCAGGTAGTAGATGTAAGGCGTCCTGGGGAGTGGAACGCCGGCCACATTAAGGAAGCCATCCATATACCCCTTAATCATCTTGTAGAGAACACCATTCAACTCCATAAAGATAAGGCCATTGCAACTATCTGTGCAGGAGGCTATCGCTCTTCGATCGCTACAAGCCTTCTTGAGCAGCAAGGGTTCCGACACATTACAAATGTCGTTGGTGGGATGAGTGCCTGGCTCGCTGCAGGGTTCGAAGTGGTAACCGAAAACCCTTAGGCCTTTTAGAGATTATCAGGAAGCCTGATCCGGATACTTTTTCATCGAATTCCCCGATGCCAACATACCTTTCATGGGGTCATGGGACCGTGGGGGCAGGTTTGAAACCTCCCCCCCTACTCCATGAAATGCAACAAACTGACATAACCTCTGTCCTTAGCAGGAAAAGAGGGAACCCGATTCCCCTTTCTGCAGGTCCTCACCCTTACTCCTGAATTCTTACACAAATTTAAGAAATCCTTCAGTAGGAAGTTTGAAAATTTAGCTTACATTTTAATTAACAATGGGTCGTCCTTTCAGTCAGGAGGTATTTCTCAAGTTGAGAAGAACACTTTAAGTAGGACAAACGGCCCCGTTTGTCTTTCAGGTCCTTGTGGGCGACGAGGGGAGCGAAACCCTCTCTTACGAAGAGGGAAGCGGCTTTGGCCCCTTTGTTTTGCTCTGGACTGAAGTATTATATAAAACTGCAAAAGCCTAAAAACCTGAATGAAAAAGCTTTACTTATTGCTAACTCCGGTTATCCTGCTCGTTCTCAAAGTGCAGGCTCAGAACCCTCCACCCCTTCAACTGGTACAAACCATTCCTTTACCCCATGTTGAAGGTCGTATAGATCATCTGGATGTAGATCTTACAGGCCAACGACTCTTTATTGCTGCCCTGGGTAATAATACCTTGGAAATCCTGGACCTGCGGGCAGGTAAACCGGCCCATAGTATTACAGGATTGTACGAACCCCAAGGGGTTACTTTCATTCCGGAATTCAACAAGATTTTCGTAACCAACGGGCAAAGCGGTACCTGTGATATCTTCGACGGAAACTCCTTCAAGCTCCTTCAAAGTATCAAATCTCTAGATGATGCGGATAATATTCGTTACGATGCAACCACCCAGTTTATTTATATCGGCTACGGTGATGGGGCCCTGGCCCTGGTAGATGCAGCCAGTGGCAAGTACCTTGGGAATATCCAACTAGAAGGCCATCCCGAGTCCTTCCAGTTAGAGAAGCAAGGGCCGAGGATTTTTGTGAATATTCCATCGGCCCATCACATAGCCATAGTGGATCGAGAAAAACGCACGGTGCTGGCAAAATGGCCGCTCAAAAATGCTCAAGCAAACTTTCCCATGGCATTAGATGAAACCCATCACCGACTGTTCGTTGGCTTTCGAAAACCTTCAAAACTCATCGTTTTTGATACTGAATCAGGCCGGATAGTGACTGAATTAAACAGTGTGGGGGATAGTGATGATATCTTCTATGATCCTATACACCGACGGATATATGGGATAGGTGGAGAAGGTTTTATCGATGTTTTTGAACAGAAGGATGCAGACCACTATGAAAGGGTCACCAAAATTCCAACGGCTTCTGGAGCCCGTACAGGACTTTTCGTGCCTCAGTTTAATCGCCTTTACCTTGCAGTCTCCCACCGTGGAAATCAAAAAGCAGAGATATGGGTTTATGAAGTTTTGGGATGAAAGGAAGAAAATAGCTTTTTACCCCAACTTATGCTAGATTATAGGATAGAGAGAAATGTTAGGATTATAACGGAATTCATTTATGGAATTTCTTTCAAGTTAAAGGGTATTTCTGGATTTATAAAGAAAAGAAAGGAGTCTTTATAACATTTCTGTCCATATCTTTTCTAAAAAGGATTTTAGGAATTATGGATAAAAATGTTATACCTGTAAGCCTTATGGATGAAGAATGTGAGATTTGCTCTTGTTTTAATCCATTACTGGAGCGGCGTACCTTACTGAAAGCGGCACTGGGTATGGTCTTAGGGTTGCCATTTATAGATCCTGCTCTGGCTCAACCCACCAGTCCCACCGCAGCGCCTCCTGAGGAAGGGGATCAATTTGTTTTTGCCTTTGGAGATAAAAAGGGAGAAATTATTACCCCTAAAGATCTCCCTCTGGGCGGACCCCAGGTGATGGCTTATCCCATGGATCCTAAAACCAAAGTTGTAAAGGACGGCTCCCGTCTTAACAAGATTATTATTATCCACCTGGATCCGATAGAACTTTCTGAAGAGACCCGTGCACATTCCGTCGAGGGGATTGTAGCGTACTCGGCTATCTGCACCCATCAGGGATGTGATGTGACGGAATGGAAAAGCAAAGAGAAGGTTTTCCTATGCCCCTGCCATGAATCTGAATTCGACCCCAAGAATGAGGCTCAGGTTGTGCACGGACCGGCTTCTCGGCGGCTTGCAGCATTACCCCTTAAGTTAGTAGAAGGTGCTCTGGTCGCTGCAGGAGGTTTCATAGGTTCCATAGGTCCCAGAAGGAGTTATTAACCTCCGTATAGATTCCCGGTAAAATTTTAACTTCTAGATGGCGTCTCTTTTTATAAACTATCGATAACTTTTTTTAATTTATTTCGAACCTCTGTAGCAATTTTCTTTAGCGCAGGATTTTCGATTGCCTGCATGGAGGCCACGGGATCAATGGCAGACACCTCTACTTGTCCATCAGAAGTTTCCTGCACAATTACATTACAAGGAAGCATGGTACCAATTTTATTTTCTGCCTGTAAAGCCTGATAGGCAAAAGGTGGGTTACAGGCTCCCAGGATTCGGTACTTCTGAAAATCGACCCCCAGTTTTTTCTTTAGGGTCTCCTTGACATCTATTTCCGTAAGAACACCAAAACCCTCTTTTTTTAATTCTTCTGTTACTTTGGCTATTGCTTCATCGAAAGTCATTTCTAAAACTTTGCTAAAATAATAACTCATAGTACTTTCTCCCTTCATCTCGTTTAATAGGAAGAGTCGAGATAGCGGGGCATCCGATTTGTAAGGGATGCCCCTTCCCCCGGCTCTTCAGTCTTATTGTTGCTTCATCATCTCCGACATTCCCTTGTGCATCTCTGACATCCGTTCTTTCATCTGTTTTATCATATCCTGGTTCATCATCTTTCCGCTGCTCATCATCTCCGACATCTGTTTCATCATCTGAGTCATCTGGTTCATATATTCAGACATCTGTTTCATCATATCCTGGTTCATCATCTTTCCACTGCTCATCATCTCCGACATCTGTTTCATCATGGAAGACATGGCCCCCATCATCGTTCCCATATCCCTCATCATCCCCTGGTCCATCATCATTCCTCTAGATTGTCCAGAAGGTTGGGATTCCTGAGTGGTGGGTTGGGCCAGAATAGCCCCACTGAGGGCCAACCCCAATAGGGTGACTAAACTAAGAGTTAAAAAGTGTTTCATTTTTATTCTATTCCCCTTTTTGATTTAGTTCACATGACTACAAGTTTATAGCTTTGTCTTAGGATCGATAGTTTTAATGGTTTTAACAGTTAAAGAGTCAGATCTTTATTTATAATCCTCACCTCCTCCCTTTATTCTGGACTGCATCCGCAGTGATGATCCCAGCCAATCGGTACAATCCGGACAGTCATCGGCCCGGATACAGGTCAGATAGGCCACAAAAGGTATCGTTGCATACGACTTTTACTCTTAATTCGGTTATTTTGCCAACACGCGCGCCAACTCTAGCAGATGGAGATCCGGTAGTTTCTTGTTGACAACCACTTCGGCCAGCGGCGTAGCCGTAACTTCCCCTTTAAGCAAGCCTATCAGCCGCCCATGCTCGCCCCGAGCCAGGGATTCTACTGCTGTCGCACCCAGTCGGGTAGCCAGGAGCCGATCGAAGGCGCCCGGGGCTCCACCTCGCTGAACATGGCCCAATACAGTCACCCGTAGCTCAAAGCCCAATCGTTCCTGATGTTTTTGGAAGTAGCGTGCAAGTCCTTCAGCGTTATACCGGGCCCCTTCGGCTACCACCACCAGCGCATGGGCCTTGCCTCGCTCGTAGGCGGCTCGTAACTCGGCGGCTATAGTTTCCGGATCCGTTTCCACCTCAGGGATGACTACAGCTTCAGCACCGCCAGCAATGCCGGCCATCAGGGCCAGATAGCCACAATCTCGACCCATAACTTCAACCAGAAAGGCTCGTTGATGGGACGAAGCTGTAACTTTCAACCGATCTATAGCTTCCAGGGCAATGTTGAGGGCGGTATCTACTCCGATGGTGATTTCAGACCCATAGAGGTCATTATCAATGGTTGAGGCCATACCAATCACCGGGAAACCCATCTGAGATAGCCTGTGGGCACCGGTCTGAGACCCATTACCTCCGATGACAACCAGGCCGGAGACGTTTTGTTCTTGAAGCTGGTTCAGAGCTTTTAAACGCCCTTCCTCGGTCTTGAACTCGGGACAACGGGTACTGCCAAGTATAGTACCTCCTCGCTGGATGATACCCCCCACGTCTCGAGCTCCCAGGGGTATAAAATCACCTCTCATAAGACCCGTGTAACCATGGCGTACACCGAAGACCTCCCAGCCTTTATCGAGTCCGGTCCGGACCACGGCCCGGATGGCAGCATTCATACCGGGAGCATCCCCTCCACTGGTTAATACCGCAATACGTTTCATGTCATGTTCCCTCCCATTTTAATTGAGCCAAAGTCATTTCCTGGGTTTCAACAAATTTAAGCAAACCCTCGACCTCTTGTAAACTTAGTTCTAATTTAAGACTCCCTCCGACGCCTCTCCCTATAGCAGCGGGTAAACTTAGCTTAGACGGACATCACTAACTTTATGGCATCCGCCGGGGGGGAACGTGTCTTTACCCCATTACGTATCGACCCGGCCACTCTTCTCACAAATCGTGATTCAACTGGCGGTAGAGTTTAATGAGGCCATGATTCCGGGTTGATAATTCCTGGCGGATAGAAGCCATCTATGAACGACCTGACCGCCAGATAGACCATAGTAGCCCCAGGCCGAAAAACAGGACCATCCCGAACAGTAGCCCAAATACCCGGCTCCCGAATCGCTCCCAACCCGGAGGATGATAGACCAGCATAAGCAAGCCAAGTCCAATGATCAAGGCTGCTGTGAGGGTACTCATTGCCTGCCGGTTGGTAGCTCGATGGAGTTCTCTCAAGATCTCTTCTGGTTCCTCACGGCGGCTGACAATGGTAATCTCACCCCGTTCCAACTGTCCCAATAGGCGCCCGAATCGTCTGGGAAGATCAACCCCCAGATCGATCAGATCCAGCGCCCCTTCCGCAATCCGATAGGCTTGTGTTCTGGGAGAGTGACTCTGCCACCAGAAGCGCTCGAAGTACGGTTGTGCAAACTCCATCAGCTTAAATTCCGGATCCAACTGAGCTCCTAACCCCTCGCTCATGGCAATGACCTTGGCCATTAAGGTCCAATCGGTGGGGAGCTGCAGTCGGTGACGCAGGGCAATGGCCATCAGTTCGTTAAAGGCCTGCCCCGCCGCGATTTCTTTGATCGGCCGATCGTAATAGCGCTGGATGAAGTGATCCAGGTCTCGCTTAAGGGCCTGGCGTTGCACGCGCCTTCGAGCGATGCCAAAAGCCAGAAATTCGTCTACCAACCGATCTGCGTCCTGGCGAACCAGAGCCAGGAATAGTCGAATCAATCCCGCCCGTAAAGAGGTATCCAGGCGACCGACCATACCGTAGTCAATCAGACCAATCACCTCACCGGGCAACACAAAGAAGTTGCCAGGATGGGGATCAGCGTGGAAGAAACCATGCTCAAAGACCATGGTGAGCATGATGCGTGCACTGTTCTCAGCGATGCGGTGGCGGTCTAGCCCGGCAGCCTCCAGAGCTTCTAGATCACTAATTTTGATCCCCCGGATCTCTTCCATGGTGAGAACCCTTTGGGTGGTGTATTCCCAATAAATCCGAGGGACATGGAGAGCCGGCTCATGGGCAAAGTTTCGACGAAAGCGATCGGCGTTTTGACCCTCCCGCGTGTAATCTAACTCATTGCGCAAGGTAAAGGCGAACTCCTCCACCCAACCCTCAATATCGAGATACGTACCCAGCGTGGTATATTGAGTAGCCAGGTGGGCTAAATCAACCAATACTTCTAGATCCTGCTCCACCTGAACTTCTACACCAGGACGCTGTACCTTGACTACCACCGGAGTACCATCCGGCAAACGGGCCAGATGTACCTGGCCAATGGAAGCTGAGGCGCAGGGTTGGGTTTCAAAGGTTTTAAAAATCTCCCCGGGTGGCGCCCCCAGCTCGCGTTGGATCACTTCGACTACCTGGGAGTAAGATACTGGTGGCGCGCTGTCCTGCAGTTTGCTGAACTGAATAAGGTAATCGGGGGGTACCAGGTCAGGACGGGTACTCAACACCTGACCCAGCTTGATAAACGTTGTACCTAGATCCTCCAGAACCATACGCACATGTTCCGGCTGAGTATAAGGCTCCGATCGCCGGGGATGACCCAACCATCCCCAATGGAAGGGGACAAGATCACCCAGACCCAATTGCATCACCAGCCAACCAAGGCCATGACGAACCAGGGTGCTGGCAATCTCCCGATAACGCCGCAGATGACGAACCCGCCTTGATCCTATCAGCATCCTGCTTACCCTATAAAAATCGTTGTTGGATACCCAACGATTTATTCGTCATTTCTATGGATTCCTGGGCATTCTTAACCGTTCCTGTTAAGGCACGAATTGCATCGATGGTCTCAGGAATCACAATGGCTTGATTGTCCACCATGTAAGAATAAAAAACCTCATCTCCCTGTACCTTTAAAATATCCTCCCAAAGGGCCACTTCATAGAGGTTCCCTTGAGGTTTACCCAGATCCAGCATAAGCTCTTTTACAGTATTGAGGGCTTTTAATCCATCACTGGCACGAACCATCGCAATGCGGGAAGAGCTATGAAAGGCATCCAGGATTTCATCGTTGGAGGCCCTTCGGGTCAGTTTTACAGACCAATAATGGAGATGACCCAGGGTTTCGGGTACTTTAACGGCCATGGTCACAACATTCAGCTCCGGATCCACCGTTTGTGCGTCAGGACCTTGATGACTCGGAATACCTTCTTCGGGCACCAACGTGTTCATAATCCCATCCAAATGGCTTTCCCAGGGATCTGTAGCCCTTCTGAGTAAAGTTCCGCGAGCCTGTAAAAGTAATCCAGCCCTTTTTAAAGCGGTCAGGGTTCTAACAATGGAAGTGGTATTACAAGACACTACTCTTGTTGAATCCCGTCCAAGGGCACTTTCATAATTGGATTCAGCCACAAAGGAATGACCGGTTACTTCATGTTTTTCTCCTCCCTGAACGATGAACTTTACATGGGCCTGCCGATATTTTTTGGCATTTTCTGCACCAAACTTCTTCGGTGCACAGTCAACAATTACATCTACCTGCTTTAGCAAATCATCTAAAGTACCTTCCACTTTTAACCCGGCCTTACGCATAGCCAATACGGTATCAGGGGTTGAACCAAACAGGGAATAGCCTTTATTGACTGCAACCCGGATACGCCAATCGGTGGCCACATCGCAAACACCAACTAATTCCATATCTTCTTGTAGGGCCACGGCGTCTGCAACGCGCTTTCCTATGACACCATAACCGTTAACAGCCACTTTTAGGGTCTTTTTTGAGCTCATAACTTATCTCCTTTCGTTAAATAAACAGATATTAAATACCAAAAATTTACCCCTTATTAAAGATAAACAGTTTAAATATAAAGACACACGTGTCCCCAAATCACTGGAACCGATCCAGCAGCGATCAATAACCAGCCCAAAGCTGGCGTGGGGAGGAAGCAGCCCCCTGGCGGAGCCCCCTAAACACCTGACTACTAAAAATGGATATTCTGATAAATAAACTTGTCACAAACCTCTTAGTCTAAATCTGTTTACCCGTCGACGGCTCGGTCGGTGGTTTGTCTCGTTCCAGTCTCGCCTTTCGCTCTTCATACTCTTCGGTAGATATCTCCCCCGTTGCATAGCGACGTTGTAGAATCTCCAAGGGCGTTTCGCGGTGAAGTCGCGCCTTTTTTTTCGGTACCGGAGTTAGTAATGAAAAGAACAAGATGATTAAGATTATCCAGAAAAGCCACCAAAATATATGCATTCCCCAAAACCATCCTCCATCATGCATCATAGTTTTACCTCCTTTAAATTGAAAAAACATGTATTCTTCATCCTAAGAACAACTCTAAAGATCTTGTTTTATTCCAACCGGACCCGTTCCAGATACTTCAGTACCCGACAGGGCTATCTCGGCTGTTCCTCGATCCGATATCGCAACGGGTCTGTCATGAATAATCGGGGAGGAGCATCAAAATGCTCCAACCAACCTATAATCTCAACCTATCATTTACTGTGTGCAATTGCACGGCCAAGGCACGGAAAGAAAGCCGGTGTTGTCTCAGCATAGTGGGCATATTCTTCACCAAATTCTGCCAACATCTCGCGTTCCTCCTGGCGCGCCAGTCGAACGTACCTATAAACCAGTACAGGAAACATAAGCAATGTCAGTAAGGTTGGCCACTGTAGAAGGAATCCCAACATGATCAATATAAAACCATCATACTGGGGATGACGTACGTAGGCGTATGGGCCGGTCACCGCTAATTTATGGCCTTGCTGTGCCTTGTAGAGCACCTGCCAAGCAGATGCAATCAGGAAGAAACCGCCGAAGATGAGCAGATTACTGAGGATATGAAACATGTCAAAATGAGGATCCCCTTTCATACGAAATAACGTATGCCAGAGGTGCCCGGCATTGTGCGAGAGGAGGTTAAGCTGGGGATAGCGGCTCTCCAGCCAGCCCGAAAGCAGGTAAAGGGTTAACGGAAAACCATACATTTCGGTAAAGAGTGCCACGATGAAAGCTGCAAAAGCACCGAACGACCGCCAGTCACGGCGCGTATGCGGACGAGTAAAGCTAAAGGCAAAGATGATGAAGACTAAGGAGTTGATGATGACCAACCCCCACAGGCCATAGGCAGGGGTATCGCTCATTTTTTACCTCCTTGAGGGTTATGATTGGGGTTTTCGGCGTGATTCATAGGTTCTTTCCTGTCTTTGCTATGCCCGCCACGTCTTCCGTGGAGGAAATGCAGAAATGGGCAGGCAAACAGCATCAACCAAGGTAAGATACCGAAGAGATGAGCGGTATGCTCGGTCACGAGAAAAAAAGCAATAATAACAAGGAAGGCAATCAGCACAAAACCACTCCGTGAGGAGAACAGGCCATTTGAATTTTGTTGGGTTTCCATGTTTTTTCTTCCTATTCGACGATAAGTTTGCCACGGAGCATACCCATCTGACAGGCGAATTCATACTCACCGGGTTTTTCTGGCAGGAATTCGACTGCCACGGTTTCACCGGTAGGTAGTCTGGCACTTTTGTTGAAGTCTGGAAACAACACCATCTCCGAACAAGAGGCAGTCTCTTCTCGGCGGAAGTTGAGACGCACCGGCTTCCCATGCTCCACGACAATCACATCTGGTGTGTACCCCCCCTTGACCAGGATCATAGCTTCTTGATAGCCACTACGGGTAATAGCTGCCCGCGTACCCTTAGGCTTC
This sequence comes from Candidatus Limnocylindrales bacterium, assembly GCA_035559535.1. NCBI lineage: Bacteria > Bacillati > Chloroflexota > Candidatus Limnocylindria > Candidatus Limnocylindrales > Candidatus Limnocylindrales bacterium. Next base: position 85,041 of record DATMBG010000043.1, on the reverse strand, counting down.
TTGAGCCAGAAAAACCAGATAATAAAGGCTATCAATAGTAAGCCAAATACCGTAACGATCCAGCGATCTGGGGTCATAGGACTCCTCCTTTCGGTTTAAAGTAGCGTAAACGGTTGGCGTTACTAACCACCGTTACAGAACTGAAAGCCATGGCTGCTGCGGCGATCAAGGGAGAAAGTAAGATACCAAAAAATGGGTAAAGTACTCCCATGGCAATGGGAATACCCAACACATTATAAATGAAAGCACCAAACAGGTTTTGATATACATTGCGCATCGTTGCACGGCTGATCTCAATAGCTGTTACCACTCCCATAAGACTTCCTCTGATGAGAGTAATGTCACTGGCTTCTATGGCCACATCCGTACCAGTACCTATGGCTATTCCCACATCTGCTTGGGCTAAGGCCGGAGCATCATTGATCCCATCACCCACCATAGCCACTGTCTTACCTTCCAGTTGTAGTTTTTGTACTTCATGGGCTTTGTCTTGGGGTAGGACTTCTGCCAGTACCCGGTCCACGCCAACCTGTCGAGCAACAGCCTGAGCTGTACGTTGATTGTCCCCGGTGATCATGATGACCTCTAATCCTAACTTGCGCAAGGCAGAAATGGCAGTCTTGGAATCCGGCTTGATGGTATCCGCTACGGCTACCAATCCTACCGCCTGACCATCTACAGCCACATACATGGCTGTTTTGCCCTCCCCGGCTAATCGCTCCCAATAACTGGAAAGGGCTTTAATATCAATGTGGTGATCCTGCATGAGCCGGATATTACCCAGCAGTACCTCCTGCTTACCTACTCGACCCTTAACTCCTTGACCTGGAACAGCAACGAACTCCGATGCTTCCATAAGTGGAAGGTCTTTTGCCTTTGCGGCCTTGACAATAGCATCTCCCAGGGGATGTTCTGAGCCACGTTCCAGTGAAGCCGCAAGGCGTAGGATTTCGGCTTCATCAAAGCTTGGCTTGAGCCCTGGAAAGCCTGTTACCGGAATTACATCGGTCAGGGCAGGCTCACCCTGGGTAATGGTACCCGTCTTGTCTAATACGATCGTATCCAACGCCTTAGTGGTTTGCAAGGCATCACCAGAACGAATCAAAATACCATTTTCTGCAGCCTTGCCGATACCTACAGTGAGTGAGGTAGGCGTGGCAAGACCTAAAGCACAAGGGCAGGCAATAATGAGTGTGGTAACAAACACGATGGTAGCATAGATGATACGCGGTTCAGGACCGAAATCGTACCAGATTATGAAGGCGAGCACCGCGAGAATCATCACGGCCGGTACAAAATAGCCAGAAACGGTATCCACCACACGTTGAATAGGAGCCTTAGAACCCTGAGCATCTTGTACCATACGGATGATATTGGCAAGTGCTGTATCCTTACCTACCTTAGTAGCCCGAAATTTGAAGCTACCGGTTTTATTGAGGGTAGCACCAATCACCTCATCACCTACATGCTTCTCTACAGGAATGGACTCACCGGTGATCATGGATTCATCCACGGCGCTACTTCCCTCAATGATCGTTCCATCCACCGGAATCTTCTCACCCGGTCGCACCACGACTATATCTCCTACCACAACTTCTTCTACCGGCAAGTCGAGTTCCTTACCATCCCGTATGACCCGCGCAGTTTTAGCCTGCAAGCCGATGAGCCTCCTGATTGCTTCGGAAGTCTTACCCTTGGCTTTTACCTCAAGGGCCAGACCTAATACAACTAAGGCCGTTACAACTACACTTACATCCCAGAATACTTCGGCCAGTTCCTCTTTGGGAAATAAGCCAGGAAATGCCACAGCTACCACAGAATAGAGAAAGGCAGCAGAAATGCCCATGGCAATTAAGGTATGCATGTTTGCAGAGCGATGTTTCAAAGCCTCCCACATCCCTATGAAGAACTGGGAACCGGACCATAACATCACAGGTAATGTCAACACTCCCAACAGTCCCCACACAATACGTCGTTCGATGCTCCCCCTGGGCATCCATTCCCGCAGGCCAGGAATCAAATCTGGATAGCTGAAAACAATCACAGGAAGCGACACAATAGCTGCAAACCAAAATTTGCGCATAAGAGTTTGATATTCTTCAACCCTATTCTGTTCCTCCTCAGTAATTGCATTTTGTGCCAGGCCAGAGATAGACTTGACATGATATCCGGTAGACTCGATGGCCTCGCGTAGGGCCGCCATATCTACCTTGGCAGGTAAATAGGTTACATGGGCTGATTCCGTTCCCAGGTTAACCGAAGCTGTCAGGACACCGGGCGTTTTTTTCAGCGCTTTTTCAATAGCGACCACACAGGAAGCACAATACATCCCAGAGATCGGTATAACTGTGCTCACAAATCCGGCTTGATACCCATTCTGTCGGATCACTTTGACAAACTTCGCGATTCCGGTCTCATGGGGATCAAAGGTTATACTGGCCACTCCTGTAATCGGATTAACGAATACTCGTTTTATACCTTTGACCTTTTTAAGTTCACGTTCAAGGGCCTGCGCCGAACTGGCATAATCGATACCCTCGATAGGTAGATGGACCGTGGTTTCGGCAGCGTCTTTATTTTCTTCTTCAGTAGTTTTTTCAAGATATTCCCCAGGGTTCGCTTTAAACTCACCCAGACATTTATCCGAACAAAAATAATAGACGGTCCCGTCATAGGTGGAAGTACCTGCAGCCATATTCTCTTCCACCTGCATACCACATACTGGATCTTTCACCTGGGCCATGTTACTTACTCCTTTGATCTAAAATCACAGGAATTGTGAAGCAGGCAAGATGCCTGCACCCTCTGATTCATAAGGTATCCGACTTATAACGAATACCTCATAGGCATCACCCTAAGAAGGGGGAAAGCCCTATTTTCTGCCTGAACACCCCCTTCCCCCCCCCTTTAACCATTACCCACATTTTTTCATTTTTACTCGATCCCCCCTAGCCCCCCAGTTCCCCCTCTCCGTAGGGGCGGGAGGCCTCCCGCCCCTACGGAGAGGGGGTGAGGGGAGCAGGGAAAGGTCAGGAAAGGGGGCCTTAACTTAATACCACGGGGGTAAGGGAGGTGTCTAGACCCCAGGTCTAATTCTTATTCTTAGCTTGGTGCGTATCGTATAGCAGATACCTTATCTATAGATACTTTCTCCAATCAGGGTTGTTTCCCCCCTTGCATCCTCTTCTGCATCTCCGACATCCGCTCCATCATCCGTTTCATCATATTCCCACCGCCCATCATCTCTGACATTTGTTTCAGCATCTGGGCCATCTCCTGCATATTCTCAGACATCTGCTTGGCCATTTCTGGCGTTATACTCCCCTGCGCCAGATCTTTGGACATCTGCTCCAGCATGGAAGACATGTTTTCCATCATCGTTCCCATATCCCTCATCATTCCAGGACCCATCATACCACCCCCCATCATGCCTCCCATCATGCCGCCTCCCATCATACCTTGCTGGGGTTGTTGAGGCCTTTGGGATGGTTGAGGTTGTTGAGACTCCTGGGATGATTGGGAATGATGTTGTTCATGTTGCTCAGATTGTTGAGCCAGAGCAATTCCAAAGGGAACCAGGAAGAATAGAGAAATTAAACTAAAAGTTAAAAAGAGTTTCATCTTGACCCTCCTTTTCAATTTAAATTAAAGAGCCGGAGAAAGGACCCTCGTTGGGGGCATAGGGGGAATGGTCCTCCAGGTATAGCCGTCAGAGGATCCTATCCCCAGAGTTTAAATACCTCGACTCTTTTAGTTCAGATGATCCCTTTCCTCTATAACTATCAAAACTAATGCAAGAGAGACTCCAAACTTCATAAGAGGTGACAGGACTTATGATGATAGTTATTAACCCTCTACAAATTCAAGATATAAATCCAAGATTTGGATTTAATTTACCTGTCCTGAAATCTTACATTACCCTCAAAAACCTAATATTTACAGGTTTATCCTGGGATGTCAGATATCAGGACAAAAACAAGTACCTTTAATGATCCCTGTGAAGAGGAGCTGGCTGTTGGGGGGGTTGTTTCGTCTGTCTCTCTTTCATCATAGCCATCACTTTTTCGTACATATCTGGTGGAAGGACACGGACTAAGGTCATCATACCCTGTATGCCGCCTGACCATCCCGGGCGTAACCCGTAGGTCTCCGGTTTAGCAACGGCTTCATCCATAAGCATGAACATGTCTTGCGGAAATCCGGGTACCCGTTTTTTGTTCCCATTTTCGGTAGGAGTCCCGTGACCCTGGTGGGGTTCGGTGCTCTGAACACCTACGAGATGAGAAGTCGGTTTTTCTCGGGTGACCATGCCGGTACCACGTCCCAAAGCAGGTCCAAGATCTTCATCCAGAGCGTTCCCTTGCCGGATTATCCCCATCCCTTCTTCCATTCCCATACCGGTAGGCATCCCAGAACCTGCGTGTGCTATGGGGCCTACCATAGAGACCATATTGTTCATCATGTGATGAGGGAGGTGACAGTGCAGTAGCCAATCCCCCGGATACTTCGCATCGAACTCAATATCACGAGCCTGGGCCACGCCGACCAGCACGGTATTTCCAGGGTACCAGGCAGATTCTGGTATACGTCCTCCTTCTGTTCCGGTAACATAGAACGTGTTCCCATGTATATGCATGGGATGATGGTTCATACCCAGATTCACCATACGAATGCGAACACGTTCTCCCAATTTGACGATCATAGGAGTCGTGGCGGGCCCCGCTTTGCCATTTATGGTCAGCCAGTTAAATTCCATGGAAAGGGAGTTGGGAATGGTATTATTGGGTAACACGGCAAACTCCTGAAGGATCAGCCCAAAATCCTTATGAACAGGGGGTTGGTAAGGTTTTTTGGGATGAATGATAAAAAGTCCTATGAGGCCCATCATTTCTTGCATTGCCATATGGGAGTGGTAGAAGAAAGTACCGTTTTGATGAAGGGTGAATTCATAAGTGAACATCTCACCCGGTTTAACCAAAGGTTGGCTGATAGCCGGCACACCATCCATCTCCAGGGGGACCTCCAGACCATGCCAGTGTATCGTCGTGGCCTCGGGTAATTTGTTATGAAAGAGGAAGCGTACCCGATCTCCTTCCATTACCTCGATGGTAGGCCCTGGTACATGGCCGTTGTAACCCCAAATATCAAAGACTCTCCCCGGAATAAACTCTTGCCGGACCGGCTCGGCAATCAGATGAAAAACCTTGATACCATTCTCCAGTGTGTAGGGAAGTTTAGGAACATCGGGCGTGATAACCGGAACAAATCCTTCTGGTGGCCGGATAGTTGCTTGACTGGATGATATCCTTCTCTTAGAAGGAGTGTTCTGGGCTATGGCTTTTCGCCCTGTCAATAACCCTGTAGCTCCAAGAAGTACCAAACTTTTCAAGAAATTACGCCTGCCTTTATCCATGGGATATTTTCCTCCTTGCTATACTTTTACATTTTCTTGTAAGTTATGGATGTTATTTATCCACGAAGAGTGGAGAAGTATGGACACCCCCACACTCCCACACCCCCATACTCCCATACTTTTTAGGGTTCTTCGATTGTTTTATTAGCTGCTTCATCATCGTTGTTCCTGCACCTCGTGGATTCTAGGGCTTGGCATCCCGGGACTGCTCCCCGGGGTCTCACCGGTCTGGATTTCGCCTCCAGTTGGAGACATGTCCGGTGCATTCAGTCCCCCTGCCAGCAGCAATCCTCGGAGTTGAATCACATTCTGCCATAGATCCACAAGGGCTCTTACGTATTCAACACGCACCTGGAACAGGGTACGCTGTGCAATAAGCACCTGAGGATAGGCTACAGCCATCTCTCTAAACCTCGTTAAATAAAGTTCATAGGCTTTTTGGGCCGGTGGCAAAATATCCTTCTGATAACGCTGTACCATACTTAGGGCATTGAGGTAACGTGTAAAAGCCAAGGCCAGATTTGCCCGCAGAGCTAACTCCAAACGCTTCACTTCCTGCTCGGCCCTATCGACTTCAGCCCGGGCTGCTGCCACATTCCCCTGGTTACGATTAAAAAGTGGGACCCGGACCCCTACTTCAATGGCTCCTTCCAGTCTTGTAGGCCCACCCAGTGCTTCCAACGGCTCAAAGTTGTATCCAAACGCACCCCGCACCAGGAGATCCGGAGTAGGCTCTGCCCGGGCCCGCTCCAAATCTGCCCGGGCCTGCTCCACTCTGGCCTGTGCCTTCTTGATCTCGGGACTCTCACGCAGAAGAGCGGCCAGGATTTCCTCCCGGTTAAGCATCGGTATCTCTTCTTCCAGATTCCCTACCAATCGAGTCGGCTTGAGGGATGGATCACCCACAGCGGCTGCTAATTGCTGCCAGATACGCTCTCGATCATTTTCAGCTATCCTGAAACCTAATTCGGCTCTCTGTGCCTCAATCTGGGCCTCAAGGACGTCTGGTTGATCAGCCTGACCCACGTTGAAAAGCTGCTCAGAAATATCCACTGCTTCCCGGGCGATTTTAACCAGTTGATTATGCAACTCGATCAACTGTTGGGCCCCCAGGGCTTCATAATAGAGAAGACGAACGGTACTGAGCACCCGAAGTTTCTGGGCTTCTGCTTCAGCTTGAGCCTGAGCCTTTTCCTGAGCAAAAACATTGCGACCTTTCCTGAGTTTTCCAGCCGTAATGATACGCTGTTCCAGGAAGAACATATGCTCACTGGTCTTTGAAGGAGCCCGCAAGCTGAGCTGTTCACCCCTGTAGCCCATCACTGGATTGGGGTATAGACCTGCCTGAATCCTTCGTCCTTCGGCTACGCGGATGACAGCCTCCGCCTGAACGAGAGTCGGGTTATTCTGCAAGGCCTTCTGTTCCAGGTCTTCAAGGCGTAAGGTGGGCTCAGAGGTTACGGTTTGTGGGTTTTCTTGAGCTCCCACTTCTGGAAAGAAAGACATCATATACCACACCAGGATAATTGCTAAGAATATGGACTTGCCATAGAACTTCATCCATTGAATTTGCTCAATAAATCTAGAAAGGTTTTCAGTCTTTAGTGGAAGAACGATGCCGACCACGTCTTTTTGTACAGAGTATACATTAGCCAGCCACTTGTCTGAACCCATAATTTTTTTCCTCCTTGATTTAACACCTTATTTAAATAACTTCCAATTCCAAGGGGAAGAGCCTCAGTTACCACCGTGGTTAGTAGCTCGATAATGTCAAATTAGGTTTTAACCTTAGAGGCTCCTACGGAGCTAAAAGATCTGGGAGTAGGACCCTATGGGTAACAAACAGGTTGCCCCGCTAGGGCTTTTCGGTAATTTAACCTGGTCAAGGCAGGCTTCATCCCCTCTTACCATTTACCTCTATTGATGATGTTCTTGCCCGGCTGGATGGCCGAACCTTAAATTCTCTTTCTTATCCCCTCTCTTTAAACTGACTACGGCTTCACTATAATCTTTCGTCCCGAGGTCTACGTTTCCCTTAAGGAAGGTTGTGTCTTTTTCTTTGACCGGGGCCAGTTTGGATTCTCTTCTGCTGTTATCTGTTAATCTGAAATAAACGACTCCTTCGATCCCTTCCGCTGAAATGGGTTTCAGGTTTTTATCGTAAAGATAGACGTAAACTTCTTTTCCTCCTTTTACTAAAAATTCCACATGTTTCTCCCCGGTATCCAACAGTTGACCCTGATGGGGCGCTTTCTCGGTATGGCCTTCCTTACCGGTTTCTTGAGCAGACCAGGTTAAATGGGCGATGAATACCGGGCTGAATGCAAACAGGATTGATACAATCAATGGGCAGTAGATTTTAGATCGTTGTAAGTACTTCATAGTGTTTTCTCCTTTCCTTATTAACAGAGCTGATCTCTGGGGGTTCTCTACCCTAGAGACGAGCCGGTTATCTGCTAACAACTGTGAACTGATCGCCAGTTCCTGACTTTTTACTTTCTACCTTCTTTCCACGTCCCTCTATCAGGCGGTACAAGACAGGTAATACCAACAGGGTTAGAGCAGTTGCCGAGAGGGTTCCGCCTACAATAACTGTAGCCAGAGGCTTCTGAAGTTCTGATCCAGATCCCTGTGCCCAGATCAAAGGAACCATTCCCATAGCCGTTGCCAGCGCCGTCATCAACACCGGCGTCATTCGCTCCTCGGCTCCTTGTATGATAGCTTTATCCAATTCCAATCCCTCGTGGTATCGGAGATCGTTAATATGGGAAACCATAAGTACTCCATTTCGGACGGCAATACCGAAGAGCAAGATAAAACCTACCAGGGAGGAAACGTTAAGTACGCCACCGGACAGGTATACACTGATAATCCCCCCTACCACAGCTAAAGGAAGATTCAGGAGTACGGCGATAGCCAGCGGGGCGGAGCGAAGGCTGATGTACAGCAAGCTGAACATAACAAGGGTTACCAGAACAAACTCGATAGCCAATCGTTTGAAGGCACGCTGCTGGCTTTCAAATTGCCCTCCATAGATAATAAAATAACCTTCCGGGAGCTTTACCTGATCTGCGATCTTCTGCTGAACTTCCTGGACAAATCCTCCCAGATCTCGCCCGGATACGTTACTCTGAATCACTATACGTCGGGCTACATTTTCCCGATTGATGGTATTAGGGCCGGTGTTTATCTGTATCGTTGCCAGTTGTTCCAAAGAAACCCGAGATCCCGTTGGGGTCTGTATAATCAGATTCTTGAGCTTTTCCAGGTCCGCCCGACTCTTTTCATCCAGGATCACAACCAGATCATACTGCCGTTGTCCCAAGAGAACCTGGCTTACCGCTTCTCCTTTAAAAGCGGTTTCAATAAAATGGGAGATGTCTGCGATAGTCAAGCCGTAACGAGCCACAGCTTTTCGATCAACCTGAATCTTGAGCTGAGGTACCTCCACCTGTTGCTCTACAAAGAGATCCGCAACTCCTGGAACGGTAGAAACAACCCGATGAATCTCTTCCGCTTTGGTCCGAAGGACATTCAAATCATTACCAAAAAGCTTGATGGCAACCTGGGCATTGACCCCAGAGAGTAAATGATCAATACGGTGTTGAAGGGGTTGTCCGATGGTAATGAGAACCCCTGGAAACTCCTTGAGCCGTTCCCGCATGGCAGTAAGAAGTTCTTCTCGGGACCGCTTTCGTTTTTCTGGCGGGAGGAGACTTACCAAAATTTCAGAGGTATTAACCCCTTCGGCATGTTCATCTTCTTCGGCTCGACCCAGACGGTTAGTGGTAGAAACTACTTCGGGAAACTCATGGAGAGCCTTCTCAATCTGTACTCCGACCTGCAGAGTTTGCTCTAAGGAAGTTCCCGGGGGTAGTACTGCATTCACCAACAAAGTCCCTTCGTCTACAATAGGGAGAAACTCCCGACCCATAAACGGAATTAAAACCAACGAACCTAAAAATAGGAGAATAATGGGAATCAGAACTTGTCTGGGTTTTTTAAGGACCCTATGGAGGGTGGAACGGTATCTTTTTTTAAGCCAACGAACCAGAGGACTTTCCCGTTCGTTAAGATACTTGGGTTTTGTTAACATCAAATCGCTCAACACCGGTGTGACCGTCAGGGCTACCAGCAGAGAAGCGGCCATAGAAATGACTACGGCCAGACCCAGGGGATAAAACAATCGACCTTCAATCCCTTCCAGGGTAAACAGGGGAATAAAAACCAGGATGATGATGAGGGTCGCGAAGACGACTGCGCTTCGAATCTCGTTAGAAGCCTTCAAAACAACCTCACCGGGAGTTTGGGCCATTTTAGATAGTAACGTAAAAGCCCTGTTATGGGTATCCCCAGGGCATGGAACCTGTCCTGTTCCTGCCCGATCTGTACCGAAGAAATATTCCCTCAGGCGTCGAAAGATGTTCTCTACATCGATGATGGCATCATCCACAACCATTCCTACAGCAATGGCCAACCCGGCCAGAGTCATATTATTGATACTCAATCCGTACCCGTAGAGAATCATCAAGGTTAAGACAAATGAAAGGGGAATCGCGGTCAGGCTGATGAGGGAAGTTCTAAGATTGAACAGAAAAACCACAATAATAACAACGACCAGAATACCTCCTTCTAAGAGAGCTTCTTTGACGGTAGCCAGGGCACGTTCAATGAGGTCCGATTGAAGATATTCGGGTTTGATAACAATCCCCTCGGGGAGGGATTTCTCCAACTCCTTGAAAGCTTCCAGAATTTTTTTTGTCAAAGTAAGGGTATTGGTGTCAGGTTGTTTACTTATCTTCCCCAATACCGTCTCCTGGCCGTTTAAAGTTCCTGCTCCCCGACGGATGGCAGGTCCTGCTATTTTGACGGTGGCCACATCCTTGATTAAGACAGGTATTCCACCTTCTTTGGTGGTGATAACCGTGTTTTCAATGTCACTTACCTCCTGAACACGCCCAAACCCTCGGATTAAGTATTCCTGGGTGGGAGTTAAAAGAAACCCGCCCGAGGCATTCATATTTCCCTTTTCCAGAGCCTCCCGAACCTCCATCAAACTGAGTCCATAGCCCAACAGCTTATCCTGGCTCACCTGAACCTGGTACTGCCGGGGAAGTCCTCCTTGATTGATTACATTGGCAATCCCTCCGATGGATTTTAACCGAAACCGAATGATCCAATCCGCTACATCCCGCAAATCCATGGGGGAATACTTTCCGGTTTTATCTTCTAGAGCATATTCTACAATCTCACCTAACCTGGAGGTAATAGGGGCCATGAAGGGGGCTTCCACACCGGCTGGTAATTTTACCGTCTGAAGCTTTTCTGCAACCAACTGTCGGGCCTTGAAAATATCCGTTCCCCATTCAAATTCAACAAACACCACAGAAATCCCGATTCCCGAAGAAGAGCGAACCCGGGTCACAAAGGGGGTTCCATTGAAAACACTTTCCAGGGGAAAGGTCACTAAAGCCTCTACCTCCTCAGGAGACCATCCAGGCGCTTCGGTTAAAATGGTTACCCGGGGGTTATTGATATCCGGATAAAGATCTACAGGAATCTTCTGGAAAAGGTTGTAACCCCAGATGAGAGTAATACCTGCTGTTATCAGAACAAATAGTTTATTTTTAAGTGAAAACTCGATAATTTTAGCCCACATAACTTCACAATGCAGGGGTATGGAAACGCGGGAACTTGGGACTGGGAAACATGGAGACTTGGGGATATAGCCCGGTGTCGCCACGTCCCCCTGTCTCCGTATCCCAAAACTCCGTGTCCTTATATCTTTCTGTCCCCGCGTCTCTCTCAATGAGTGTGTGCATGCCCATCCGTTCCAACAGGAACTGCTTTGGGAGTACTCGCCAGGCCAAGCTCATAAGCTCCTTTGGTAACAATAACATCGCCCGGGAAAAGCCCATCTTTGATCTCTACATATTGATCATCGCTGATTCCGGTTACAACACTCTGTTTAACCAGAGTCGTACCATTTTTGACAAATACGTATCGCTCAACCCCTTCGGTGAGGAGAGACTCTTTCGGCACGGCCAGGGCTTCCACGGCTTTCTCTACAACTACCGTAAGGGTTGCAAAAATCTCTGGTTTTAGTTTCCGATCTGGATTGGGAACCTCGGCCAGGATATGGATCGTCCGTTTTACCGGATCGGCTACATCCGATATATAATTGACTTTACCTTGAAAAACCTCATCCGGATAACTGGCTACCCGAACCCTTACTTCCTGACCTTGCCTGAAAAGAGCTACATTTTCCACCGGAACATCTCCTTCCACATAAACCACCGAAGGATCTACAATCTGGAAGAGAACTTTCCCGGGCTCTGCAATGATCCCTAATGTTGCGTCCACGCTGGTTACAGTTCCGCTTAAAGGAGAGGTTAAATCAACCATAGCTTCATCTTTGGTCGGATGACCCGGATGGGGAGGATGGCCTAAAACCTCAAGCCGCTGTTTCTTTCCTTCTATTTCTACCTGAAGACTCCGATATTCGGCCTCCTGATTAAGGAGTTCATTGAGAGCTTCATTACTCTCCAGGGGGGTGAACTTCTTAATAAGCTCCTTTGGAGAAAGGGAAAGACTGTCTATCGCCGATTTGCCATCGGCCTTTGAGTTCAATCGGTCAATCTCTTTATCTGAGAGTCCTAAGAGCCTTAACTTCTTCTTCACGCCTTCTAACTCTCCTAAGGCCATCAGGTATTCTGACTCTCGCTGTTGAATTTCCTTGGCCGGAAGAATCTTATCAGAAAGACTTTTAGCCCGCTCCATGCTCTGTTTAGCCAGTTTGACTTTGTTGCTGGCATTGATCAACTCAATCCGATTTCGCTCCAGTTCGTTTCCAATGGCCCGCTGAAGTACCTCCCGGCGGAGGGTCAGAGATGCTTCCAAAGCCTTGAGCCGATGAGTAGCCTCGGTCAATTCTACATGGAGGTTTTCAATTTCCAGGCTTCGAAGCGTAGCCAGTTTTTGTCCCACTTCCACTTTATCTCCCGGCTTGACCAGAATTTCTTCTACCCGGCCTGAAATCCGAGGGCTCACTCCAGTCATACGCTGAGGAGGAAGTTTGATAATTCCAGGTACCTCGACCACTTTTACAAGGGTTCGGATATCGACCTCTGCAACTTGAATTCCCAGGCTGGTCATGGCCTGCTGGCTCAATTGAATTGCCCGGGTATTCCCGGCACCACAGGCATCCGAATTTTCATGATGGTGATCTGGCCGGGTTTCCTCTGAAGGATTATGCTTATCCAGATGGTTATCCCCATTTTTTTCTGTAACCGATAGGGATTCCGTTACGGAACCTTGAGGGTCAGTCACTCTACTCGTGGAAGTTCTTTGAGATTCAGAGTAACCTATCAAAAACCCTATCAGGACTATGAATAACAAGAGATAAAAAAGTCTAGATTTATCTATTTTTTTGCTCATAATACCCCTTAAACACTCCTTTTAGGCGATCAAACTAAATACTTTACCCTTATAGGTCTATAAACGAACTCTCTTTCCGGTTTTAAACTAAAAATCGGATAGTGATGGCTGAGTTAGAATTATATCGGGCGGATGAATTTGAGGACGGGAGAAACCAGGCAGGATAGAACCCAAACGGGAGGATAAAACAGTGAAAAGTAAAAACAAAGAAAAGGGTTCCTTACAGGCTGTCGAAGGGATGGCTACACTGGTACAAAATCCATCTGGGGAGTGAAGAGATCCATGATTAGGCCCTTGCAAGCTTAGTTCTTCAGAATCAAAAAAACATCCTATCACCGTGACAAAAAGAATTAAAATAACCCCACCTATCAAGAATTTAAGGTACTTATCCATAAAAAGAATGCCTCTGCAAGAGGGGCTTCTTAAAGCTAAACCCCTTATTCAGAACAGATCTAAGTTAAAAGCCTCCCCAGATAAAAATTCTATTAAACAAAAAAGGGGAAATTTCCGGAAAAAGACACTAAAAAGCCTTATAAGGGGAGGAATCTAGGTGGTTCGATGAGAGGAGAGGTAAAACCAGGAAGGATTTCACCCAGATTTGATAGGAAAAAGGTGAAAAGTAAGATGATAGAAAGGAAGATGAGAGGTATCTCAATATGAACCGTTTGATTATAGAAGTGAAAGCAGAAATTATTACCCGATCCGTGGGAGTCGTTATGTTGCTCGCCCTTTATTTCTTCCGGGTTTATAAAACACCACAGATATCCCACTGTAAAGACCAGAATAACACCCACTAAAAGAAACCTGTAACGGACAAAATGTGTAAGCATAAAGGAAGTAAATTAAAAAACTTCTATTCTAACTTTAAGATAGAATTTATCTGCCATCTGTCAACTTTAATCTTTCTTATTCATTCAAAAATTTAACAAAACCCTTGACCTTCCCGTATAGGGGAAGGTTTATCTTAAAAGTATCCAGAAGATCGGGGAAAGCTATGGAGAAACTACTTTATATTGGACAAGTAGCTAAAAACACAGGAATTTCACCAAAAACGCTTCGGTACTATGAAGAACTGGGACTTCTTCCTCAGCCGATACGAACGGAGTCCGGATACCGGATTTACGACCCGGATATCCAGGAGCGGTTAGTTTTTATTAAAAAGGCTCAAAGACTGGGATTAACACTTTCGGAGATCAAACAGATTCTGGACATTTATCATAGAGGACAAACCCCTTGTTCCCATATTCAAAAGATGATCCGTCAGAAAATCTCTGAAATTGATATTCAGATCAAAGATCTGCTGACGCTCCAACAGGATCTCCGAGACCTTCTATATCGGTGGGAATGTTCAGACGAGAGGACTTCTGAAAGAGAAACTATCTGTCCCCAGATCCAGAGGTATTCCCCGGTTCCTGGTCGTGAACAAACCCAAACGGTGAATAATCTAAAAAAGAAAGGAGGGAAATCCCATGAAGGCTAAGCAAATTATCTCCCTGTGCCCTGCCTGTAGTGCCTGTCCAACGGTAACAGTTTATGAAGATGAAGTCCATATTGGAGAGGAAGGAAATCTTGTAAAACTCTCCAAAGAAGAATGGAACCTGTTGGTAACCAGCATTTTGAAGGGAGAACTTTCTGAGTTGAAGTAACAGCTTATACTTGGCAGGCAAACAGGACCTACCTATTTTGATAGGCTGGTTTCATCTTAGGGCATATTCATCCGGTTAAGGATGAGACGACACCTCTTTGTCCCCATACGGGCCAGGATAAGGAGGTTAACCGGGGACGGTTAACCTCCTTATCCTGGCCCGTATGTCTTCGAGGGGGGAAAGGAGATGTTCAGGTCGAAAAAAGGCTTTTCCCCTTCTTAGCCGGATGCGTATGCCCGTTAGGGTGTAACTTTTAAACCTGTAAAAAAATACCAAAATCTGACTACTACACTGTTTACTTAATTTTGGCCTCATAGGGCTGCTTTCACTCCTCAGCTCTCCTCTCCCGCAGCGTGGGAGAGGGGCCGGGGGTGAGGACCACTTAAACGTTAAACAAAACTAGGTAAACAAAGTACTACCTTGTAAAGTTAATCTTGATAAATCCTTAAAAGCTCCGTCAGGAGCTGACGGTTTGGAGTAGGTCAAACGTCTCGTTTGACTCCCCAGACGTCTCGTTTGACCCCCCCCAGCGGCGATCTGTTCCGAACCGGTCGCTCCTGACGGAGCTTCCTCTCATAAGGTTGGGGAGCTGTTTTGCTATAAGCAGATCCCCCTAACGGGGTTTTTAAGGTATATTAAAACCAACCTTTACAAGGTGGTAGTCGCTATCTTAGCGACCCAGAACACATTCGCCAGACTTACTGACGAAAGGTAGGGCCAGCATCCAGGGTAAAGTTAAGTACCCGGCATTTCGAAATTCGGGTAATCCAAGAGTCATTTTTTCATGGCCTTCACTGGGCTGATCCCAATAGGTACCGAACAAATAATCCCACCAGGACAAGTTAAAGCCAAAGTTTCTGTTTCTTTCATGCCGTAACACGGAATGATGGACCCGGTGCATATCCGGGGTAACCACAAAAACCCGTAGAATTCGATCTATATAGAAGGGTATTTGAACGTTGCTGTGATTAAACAGAGCCATGATGTTGAGTAATACCTCAAAGATGACCACAGCCAAAACAGGAGAACCAAGTACCGATACTGCCACCAGCTTAATACCTGTGGAAAGAACCATCTCAACAGGATGGAAGCGAATTCCGGTTGTTACATCAAAATCTAAATCGGTATGATGAACCCTATGCAACCGCCATAATACTGGAACGGCATGAAAGAGAACATGTTGAAGATAAACGACCAAATCCAGCACCACTACACTACCCAGGACCGCCAGCCCGTAGGGTACCTTCCAATAGTTCAAAAAGCCCCATCTTTGTTCATGGGCCCAAATAGCCATACCCAGCACTCCCATGGGAAGCAACAATCGTAAAGTCAAGGTATTGAGAAAGGCAATGCTCAGGTTATTTATCCATCGGGTAATTTTAGATATTGTTAGAGTGCGGCGTGGTGTTACGGCTTCCCAGGTAGCCATAAGGGCAAAGACGCCCAAAAAGAAGCTAAGCCGAATGATCATTTCATGGTTTAGAACCAACGTGTCCATTGGATTTCTCCTCGTTAAGAAGCAGAGGGGATCTCTCCATACCTCGCCTGCTTCTATCCGTTCACCGTGAACAGATTTTCGTTGCTGATTTAAAAATTAACTTCTAATGTATCATTAGGGAAATGAATTGTTTAAATGATTATAATAGTTTTTCTTAATGGTAAGAATCATGGATATTCGGGATTTGGAAGTTTTTCTGGCAGTGGCCAAATACTTAAACTTTACACGTGCAGGAGAGGAAATCCACCTCAGTCAGCCAAGTATCTCTGTACGTATTCATCAGCTTGAAGAGGAACTGGGCGTGAAACTTTTCGAGCAGGCAGGTAAGAAGGTGTTATTGACGGAGGCCGGACATCTCCTGGTACCCTATGCCCGACGGGTTGTAGCGGACCTGGAGAATGTCCGGCAGGTGATGAAAGAGTATCAGGGTTTGGAACAAGGATCGTTGAGAATCGGAGCCAGTACAACCCCGGGTATGTATTTGATCCCCAGGATTATTACCCAATTTAAAGGGGTCTATCCAAAAATTGATATCTCCCTTAGCATTGAAAATACGCGTCGGGTCGAAGAAGGTATCGTAAAAAACGAATTTGATTTAGGTTTTGTGGGCGGTCATCTGATTAACGAGGAAGTCGAAACTATCCCCTGGCTCATAGATGAAATTGTACTGGTTGTTCCATCCAGCCACCCCCTGGCATTACAGCAGCAGATAAAACTTATCGATTTGGCAAAGGAACGTCTGATTTTCCGGGAACCAGGTTCCGCTACCCGGGCCGTGATAGAGAATAATTTCCGTACCAGGAACCTTCAAGTCAAGGCAGCCGTTGAATTGGGAAACCCCGAAGCGGTGAAGCAGGCTGTTGTGAGTGGACTCGGTATTGCTTTTCTTTCGAAGTTCTCAGTCGAAACAGAACTCAAAGCAAAAGTTTTGGTGATCGTAAAAGTTCAGGAACTCTCTATCTCGCGAGAGTTGAAAATGGTTTACCGCAAAGGTAAACACCTGAGCCGGGCTACAAAAGCTTTCATTGAAATGGCAAAACAGGGGCAGTGACAATCTTAGCCTATTACCTAAATCCCGGATTTTGAAGAGGGGCAAAAAGCTAAGGGCTATACAAAATTCATTCATTATAGAAAAAGTAAAAAAGGACTTGACATGGGGAGAATCTTTAGTAAATTCTAAGTTGAATGCAGGGGTGCTGGTTTATATTACCCAGTGTCGATATTTTATGGATCAGATAAATCGGAGAAAACAAATAAGCATAGGTCTCTTAGCGCTCTTGATTGCCGGGATTAGTTGCATGTACCTAACCTTATTTATGCACCTGTGCTGCTCTTCTACCTTTGAGCCTTATCATTCCCTACCTTCTTTAAACTGTAATCTATCGTCCAACACCCTGGTCCTTGAAGTTGGTCTTTTTATGTTATTCGGCTTAATCCTTCTCTTTTTCTTACCCCCTGCCGATATTATCCCCCATTTATCAGAATTTATCGATTCCCTTTTTAAACCCCCTCAGCTCGTAATCTGCTTTTCCTAAGACTTTTCTTTTTTCTTCTCACAATCCCTTTAAGTTGAGGTTGTTGGGTGTCTTGCTCAGGAAGTTCCAGCCTGCAGGTAGTCAGGCTGCTTCCAAAGAAGCAGGATAGTAAGGTCCTTCTCCCATTTACGATCTCCGGTTTATCCCAATAAACCGATAGAAGTGGATCTGAAAGGGCGATGACCGTATGGACCCAGAACCCTCTGAGGACCTTTCTGGGATGTGGGAATCTTACTCCCTAAAAACAGCCTGAAAGGATATTTATGCTTAAAAAAATCATAGTAAGGATTTTTATCTTGATCCTGGTCAGTGGAATAGCTCTTTTGTTGCTGATCAGTGGTTCCTGGTCAGTTATTAAAGGCCCGTTGTCAGAGGTCAAGGTATGGATACAACAGACAACGGAGAACCGACAAGGGACAACAGACAAAAGACCGGCCGGTCTCCAGGTAGATGAGTCCCAGGCCGTGGAAGTCGAGACGCTCTTAGCTTCAGCCGAAGAAGATCTCTTTGTTAAAGCTGGTGTGCAGAAGTTCAAGGAGAAAATTGAAGCCCCAGACTTTACCCTGAAAAACCTGGAGGGGCAGGAGGTTAGTTTAAAGGAGTTTCGGGGTAAACTGGTATTTTTAAACTTCTGGGCTACCTGGTGCGGCCCGTGCCGCGCTGAGAAACCAACCATTGAAAAACTTTATCAAGAATTTAAGGATAAAGGGTTAATTGTTTTGGCTATTTCCGTCGACCAGGGAGACTCGGCCCACTTAGTTCAATCTTATATGGAGGAGCACAAGCTCAGCTACCAGGCACTTTTGGATCCTGAGCAAAGGGTAGCGAAGGCTTATGCAGTAAGAGGAATTCCTGTCACGTATTTGATTGATCCAGAGGGGTTTATTATCGGGGCAGCTATGGGAGCACGGTTGTGGGATAAGGATGAGCCGAGAAAGCTGATAGCCCATTTGCTTGAAAAACCTGAAAAATAAGCCGGCATCCTATCTCATACTGATTCTGAATAAATAAGCCGTATAACCTGTTATAGCAACACTCTCTGGAACTGCCCTGTTTAAGGGTAACGAGAAAATTACCCCTATGTAATCAGATAACCTTTTCGGAAGGGATATTACCTATAAACAAGGAGCGAGACATGTTACTTGAGTGGTACACTTTTCTAAGTAAATTCTATGCTTCGGTTGCCGATCCCATTACAAAAATAAGCGATGCCCTTAATATTCCGGTTCTAAGCGCGTTGCTCATGGGAGTTTTAGGAACTACGGCCCCTTGTCAGTTGACCACCAATGCCACCGCCATTGCCTATGTATCTCGACGACTCTCTAACCCTTTCCAGGCTGCCAGGACTGCTTTGGCCTACCTGTTGGGGAAGGTTCTGGTGTATTCCTTGATTGGGGGCCTGGTGGTCTTCTTTGGGACTCAGGCCCAAGCCCTTTCCATCCCGGTGATCATCGTGGTGAAAAAAGCTCTGGGTCCCCTGATGATCCTGGTTGGATTATATATGCTGGGGGTGTTTAAACCAGGGATATCCCTGGGACAAGGTTTCAGCCGGTGGTTGAAAGAACAAGCTCAACAGCAAGGTATCTGGGGAGCTTTTCTCCTAGGCGTGGCTTTTTCCTTTGCTTTCTGCCCGACCTTATTCCTGTTGTTTTTCAGTGTTGTCATTCCCTTGAGTTTATCCGCTACCGGAGGATGGGTCTTCCCGGCTATCTTTGCGCTGGGCACCACTTTGCCACTCCTGGTCTTCACGTCCATCTTTCTTTTTGGATCCGAGCTGGCTGAATCCTATGTGAAAAAAATGAAAAATCTGGATAAGTACCTGCGTCGAATAGCCGGGATCATTTTCCTGTTGGCGGGATTTCATGATACCTTTCTTTATTGGATGTTATGAACCCAGGGTGAGAGGTTAAAGGTTAGAAGGACTTTCACCTTTCACCTTTCCAGGGTTGGAAGGAGATAACAATGATGATCATTCAAACCACAGAAAGATATTGTCCGATTTGCGGACGAGAGGTTCGAGATCTCAACATTAAACGATTCGGAGAGTACTTATGCTCAGAAGAGCATGCCGAAGAATATGTTAAGGAGGTTCGAGCTCAGCGAGCCGGAGTGACCCGATTCAGATCCGAGCCGGAAGAACAGATTACTTATAGATCTTGTCATCGAGTCGGGTGTTGCTAACTTAAACTTTTCACGGGGAGGGAGACTATGAATTGCTGTAATAAGAACGAGGATGATAAGAGTAGTCAAGGTACGAATAACCTGCAAATGGGTGTAAAAGACCTGCTCAAAATGGGAGCGTGTTGTGTGGGCCCTCTGGCAGGGGCTGCAGTTCTGGGGGCATTTGGAATTAATGCTTCTTTCCTGGCTGCCCTGGCCTGTCCTCTCATGATGGGGTATATGATGTGGAGGATGGGAAGGATGCAACCCTCTAAAGGCCAGTCTTCAGAAGTAGAAGGGGCACCTGGAGTCAGAGCAGGTTTAAAACCTGCCCCTATGGACAAATCTGCCGAACAATTTTCCCCAAAATCAATTAAAGAATTGCCTGACTTACCAAAAGCCCA
Source organism: Candidatus Limnocylindrales bacterium (assembly GCA_035559535.1). Classification (NCBI taxonomy): domain Bacteria; kingdom Bacillati; phylum Chloroflexota; class Candidatus Limnocylindria; order Candidatus Limnocylindrales; species Candidatus Limnocylindrales bacterium. The sequence continues at coordinate 64,948 of DATMBG010000043.1, read as the reverse complement.
GGAGACTGCTGGAAAGGATCTACCTGGAGAAGGGGAACAGGGTTGGGATGAAAGCAAGATGAATGAGGAAAAGGTCCAAACAAAGGTTGTGACGGAGATTAAGCCGGTATCTGCCGGTCCTGACGGGGCGAAAGGAGAAAGAGAGTCCTATGAAAGAACCTAAGGGAAAACAGAGTAAGATGAAACGATCTAAAATGCAGCGGTATACTAACCTATATAAAATTATAACGGGTCTGATTATAACCTTTGTGCTGGCTTTTGTTGGTTTAAAGATTAGTATTCAGGTTTCCGGTAGCGCTATAGGAAGAGAAGAACTTCTTATCAAAGGACAGCATCTCCACTCTCTGGCTGTTCTGGCTGGAGATCCAGATACCCTCCTGGTAGGGGCTCATGGAGGGCTTTTCAAAAGCACCGACGAAGGAAAAACCTGGGAGGTAGTCCCCGGAGAAGCCACTAAAACCGATGTGATGGGACTTTATGTGCATCAGAGATCCGATCAGGTGATTTATGCCAGTGGCCATGACATCGGCATTATGAAAAGTCTCGATGGAGGGCAGAGGTGGATTTCCCTGGTCAAAGGGTTGCCTGAACACCCCGATGTCCATGCCATGACCTCTAACCCCCATAATCCCCAGGAGGTCTATATCTGGGTAGTAGGTGTAGGCCTCTTTAAAAGTTCGAATGGAGGGGAACGCTGGTCATTGATCAGCCCGGGGTTAGCCAAGATAAATGTGTGGTCTTTAGCCGTTCATCCGGAAAAGTCGGAAACCCTTTATGCCGGAACCAGTGCCGGTTTTTTAGTGACCCGTAATGGAGGGTTTAGCTGGCAGCCAGTCAGGGAGAGATCCCCTGAGAAGCCGTTATTTTCTTTGTTGATAGATCCCGAAAATCCGAAGGTGATTTTAGGGGGGACGCAACAAGGGATGCTTAAGACCGTGGATGAGGGGTTAAGCTGGAGTCCTGTAGAAGGGGTTAGGGAAGACATACTGGCTCTAGCCCGGCATCCTGTAGAATCCAGGAGGGTTTATGCTTTAACGGCCAGGGGAAACATTCTTAAAAGTCAGGATGGTGGAAACACCTGGCAATAAATAGAAAGCAGAAAACAGAAGGTAGAAGGCGAAAGGTGACCAGTCATTATGGCCTACTGCTTTCTGAATTATAAGGGAGGATATGAAAAAATGATGAGAAAAAATCTGTGGTTAATCTTGACCCTGTTGACTATGGCAGTTTTTGGAGGAAGGATCTCTTTCTTGGCTCTCAATAGGGAAGTTTCTGCCCAAGAGAAGGAATCCTCCTTACTTGAAAGTCATAGGATGGAGATGACCGAAATGGAGCATCTCCATGTTTTAGTTCTTAACCCCAAGAATAATACCCTTTTCAAGGGAACTCATCATGGACTTTATAAAAGCACCGATGAAGGAAAAACCTGGCAAAAGCTGGATCTCAAAGGGGATCTTAAAAACTTTGACTTTATGGCTTTAGTACTAGATCCGACAGATCCTCAAGTGATGTATGCAGCGGGCCACGACATGTGGGTAGTTAAGAGTACCGATGGAGGGATAAGCTGGAAGACGGTTAAAAATGGACTTCCCAGTAGCGATGTCCATGGACTCTCCGTTCATCCTACGGATAAACGGCTTCATGCCTGGGTAGTAGATAAAGGGCTATACCGATCCAAGGATGGAGGAGCGAGTTGGCAACGGGTGGACGATGGGCCTCCTGCTGATGTAAAGACCCTAACGGTAGCCAACGTCCCCACAGGAATGGGAGGAATCTGGTTGATAGCTGCGACAGCCGATGGTCTTTATCTAAGCATGGACTGATTTTGAGGATGGAGCAAAGCGGGTGGTCTACCTGCAAACCAAACGGTTTATACGTTTATATTGGATCCCCAAGATCCTCAGGTGTTCTACGTGGGAATGAAAGATGGGGTTTATAAATCCCAGGATAAGGGACGGAGTTGGAATCGAGTGGGGGAAGGGTTAAGCAACATTACAACTCTGGTCATTCACCCTGAAACCCGGGTATTATATGCAGGAAGTAGCGATGGAAAGGTTTTCAAAAGCTCGGATGGGGGAGCGCACTGGAAGGTTACAGATTAGTTCTACCTGTATAGAGTCAGAAGAGGGAAGATCTCTAACCCTGGAGAAGAGCCCTTTAAATTAAAAAATCGGAAGTAAGGAAAGATCTTTTTAACCTTTTTACCGAATTACCGACAAATAGGAGGTAAGTAACCATGTTTAGTTTTAAAAAAATTATATCCACTATAAGTGCAATTCTTTTGATCTCCACAGCAGCCGTAACCATGGCTGCAGAAGAAACCCAGACCCTTACCGGTCATATTTATTGTGTATTGCCAACAGATACCGGTGTAAAACTTGAGCCTGGAGTCTGCCCCGGAGGGGAAGGCCATGGCGCCCATGTCCTTAAAACACCCGATGGCAAACTGATTCTCTTACAGGAAACTCCGGATCTGGAAAAAAATCTGTCGAAACTCACTGCAGAGCAAAAGAAGAATGTGACTATGGAAGGTAAAATGATAGGTCCTACAATTTTTAACCCAGAAACTATCAGATGGCCCTGGCTTCAGAGGTAGCTTGAAGCCAGCTAACTTAAAAAGCCTGAAGGGAGACAAAAAGTTCTACTTTCAAACTTTAAAAGGAGAAAAGTGGAAGTCCGGGCTAATCTCAACTTTGTTGGAATATGACCGCATCAGGTATGGAGAAAAAGCTAATTTTGATCCTTGTGATCAGCCCGATCCTTCTGGTTCTAACTGTGTTTGCGCTGGCTTTTATACAGAGGGATAAAAGCTCAAAAACCCTTCAAAAACCTGAACCTCTTAAAATAGGGTCTTTGGCCCCGGACTTTACTTTCCCGGATTTAAATGATTCAGAAAGAAAGTTGTCAGATTATCGAGGCAAGGTGGTATTTATCAACATCTGGGCCACGTGGTGCCCTCCTTGTATTTACGAGATGCCGTCCATGCAACGGCTTTATGATCAGTTAAAAGGAGAAGATTTTGAGATACTGGCGATCAGCATCGATGCCTTGGGAAAGCAGGTTGTTGAACCCTTTATACAAAAGTATCATCTGACTTTCCCCGTTTTGCTGGATCCCACGGGAAAGATAAAAAAACTTTATGCAACCACCGGGGTTCCCGAAAGCTTTATTGTAGATAAGAACGGGATACTGGTTTTGAAAGTTATAGGACCTCAAGAGTGGGATTCCGAGGATGCCCTAAAATTTTTTAGAAGGTTGATTCAAGGTGAGAGGAGCTAACCCTTACCTTTCTCACTTCCCCTTTCCCCTCTTCTCCTGTCCCCTTCTCCCAACTTGGGAAAGGAGAAACGAGGGCATAGGCGCCAGGAGAAGGATAAGAAGCCCTGTCAGGGGCGAACTGTGGGTAGCTTCCAACGCAAGTCGGGGGATTCAGTCTTCAGAATTTTCTTCAAGCTCCGGAGGAGCGGCCTGTGAAACAGGTCGCCCCGCTGAGGTTAACCTTCTTATCCTGGCGCTATGGAAAACGAGGGGGAGAGAAAGCGAGAACCCAGGCAATCTGTGAGTCCCTCCTTCCTGACACGGAAAGGGGATCCGGTTAGAAAAAACTATCCCTGAGGGGGGGGAGAAGGCAGGAGGAACCTTTTAATGAATAAACCTTCCATAGAAAGTAGGAGGAACGGAATCATGAAAGATCAAGGGCATTTAAGGGATAATGCCGGAATAACAGCAATAAAGGAGAAGTCTTTCTCACGGCGAGAGTTTCTAAAAATATCTGGACGGGTAGGATTAGGTACTCTGGCCCTCATAGCTGGTGATGGAGCCCTGCTCCTGGAACAGGAGGGTGTCAGGCAACAGAAGGGTGCTGTTGGAATCCGAGAGATCTATCTGGAGGCACGGGAAGTGGACTGGGAGCTGGCTCCGGGTAAAGTTATCAAGGCCATGGCGTACAATGGTCAGATTCCGGGTCCCGAGATCCGTCTCAAGGAAGGGGAGCGGGTTCGGATCGTCTTGAAGAATGCACTTCCTGAATCGACGACCATCCACTGGCATGGGGTGGATGTGCCCAATCCCATGGACGGAGTGCCAGGAATCACCCAGGATCCCGTCAGGCCCGGAGAGACCTTTGTTTATGAGTTCGAGGCCCGACCTGCAGGGACTCGCTGGTACCATACCCACTTCCAGGAGCATCGACAGCTCGACCTGGGTCTCTATGCCCCCTTCATCATCGAACCTGCGGAGGAAAAGGAACCCACCTTCGATCGTGAGTACACCTTGATTCTCGACGACTGGGCCACCGGGATAGGACGCCCACTCCCGAGCACACGGGCAGGGACCGCAGGCCGTCGTGGTAGTATGGGAGGGATGATGAATGGCATGATGGGCCAGATGATGGAGAACATGATGGATCGTGAAGGAATGGAAGATAGAATGGGTGGCATGATGGGTAGCAGACAGAGGCCCATTTACGATACCCTGACCATTAACGGAAAGGCCTATCCTGCCACCGAACCCCTTCACGTCCACAAAGGAGAACGCGTCCGGCTTCGGATTATCAACGCAAGTGCCGACCACACCCATGTCCTCCGCCTGGCGGGACACCGCTTGAAGGTAACCCACACAGATGGGAATCCATTGGCGCAACCTGTAGAGGTGGATGCAATACCCATTGCCCCCAGCGAGCGATACGATGCCCTCTTCGTAGCAAACCGACCCGGTACCTGGTTCCTGTTTTGTGCCGAGCCCGGCCATCCTGCTGCAGGTGAACGGGTCCTGGTAGTATACGATGGATACGAAGGAATAGAACCAGACAGGCCACCAGAGGGGATAACCGGCTTGAACCTTTGGCACTACCGTTTAGGTCTGGGCAAGGAAATCTTGCCAAAACCCTTCGGGCAGGAACGAACCTTTAACCTTACCCTAAGCGGCGGGATGATGGGCTCTGATACCTGGACTATCAACGGCAGGCAGTATCCCAAGACCGAGCCTCTACGCCTCCGGAAGGGGGACCTGGTCCGGGTTCGTTTCTTTAACCACAGTATGGAAGCCCACCCCATGCATCTACATGGCCAGTCCTTCAAGGTCCTGGCAGTAAACGGCCAGAAACTTTCTGCTCCTATCGTGAAGGATAGTGTGGATGTGGAGGCCCATATGGGTTCGGTAGATATCGAATTCACCGCCTATAACCCAGGAGATTGGTTCTTTCACTGCCATAAGCCCATGCACATGCAAGGGGGAATGATCACCCTTACCAAGATCGGTTGATAGCTGGAGATCAAGAGGTCTAACCTACCTAAGACTGTGATGTAGAAACCCAGCTTACACCAGAGACTTTAAGGAAGTAGAGTTAGGTAAAGAGGTCCAGACCAGCAGAATTCTCACCTTTTTTGTGAACAGGAAACCACTCTATTCCCTGGGTTTTGAAGCTTTTCAGGAGGCAATCCAAAAGGAGTTGGAAAAGAAACCTCCCGATGCTGAAAGCTTTCTTTCTCGTTCAGCGCATACATATACTTCCAGATTATGGTCGATAATGTTTTCAAGTGTTTTCTTGTATAGACATCAGGTATGGTGATGCCCACCGGACTTGTCGCCCCCTCCACACCCATCTGAAAGATTCCAAACTTCTGTGACCTGTTCTCCTGTAAACTTATAATTTCGAATTAAATATTTGCCCAACCCACTGTATACATACCATCGCCAACACTTACAACAACAGGGTCCCCCCTCATCAGCGTGCTGCATCGCATAATCATACGCCCTTTGTTCCTCGGAAGTCAATTGGAGGCTCCGGTCCGAAGTAAGTAATTTTTTAGCAAGTTTTACCTCAATGTCATAGGGATCCGATGGGATTTCCGGGATAGAGCTATATTTTTTTAGACCTTTAATCTGTTCGCTATAACGATGTAAACTCATAGGACTGCAGCATGAGCCCTGCAGACGCGCTGTATCTGGCATGGAAGGAATAGAGTTAAGAAACGATAGAGAACAAGATGAATTGCCGTGTTTGCTTAGATACTCAAACCGTTGAACCAGGGCTTCATCAGCCGGATCGTTCGAAGGCTCTTTAGAAACTTCTTTTGAGGAACCGGCTAGGGGGGGAAGATACGTAATTCCCGATACTATTGAAAATACAGTTAACAGGATTAAATAGTTTGAAATTTTATGCCTCATAAACCCTCCTTTTTAAGCCTTGTTGCTGTTTCCCCTTCGAGCTTTTGATATTTCTTCTCAACTTTTTACCCGTTCCATGTTTTGATCTAACCCGTAGGGGTAACAGGGTGTGATAACCCTGTTGAAGGATGATCCTAAAGAATCACCCTTACTCTTCAGGCAGCCTTTTAACGGGGAATGGGTATAAGGCATCCGATTTTTAACAGATGCCTTATCTATCGGGGCTTACAGAATTTTTTGATTAAGGTTGTTTCATGCCGGACATTCTCTTCTGCATCTCCAACATGCGCTCCATCATCCGCTTCATCATCGCTCCGCCACCCATCATTTCAGACATTTGCCGCATCATTTGGGCTATTTCATTGAGATCCTCAGACATCTGCTTGGCCATATCCGGAGTTATATTTCCCTGGGCCAGGTTTTTGGAAATCTGTTCCAGTACAGAAGACATATTACCCATCAGGGTTCCCATATCTCTTATCATACCGGGTCCCATCATCCCTCCCCCCATCATACCAGGTCCCATTATCATACCGGGTCCCATCATACCAGGTCCCATCGGGCTCCCGGGTTGTCCCGAAGGTTGAGGAAGTTGAGAAGGCTGAGGTTGCTGAGGACTTTGGGCCGGTTGCGGATGATGTTGCTCTGGTTCCTGAGGTTGCTGGGCCGGGATAGCCCCGTCAAGAATTACTATCAATGCCACGGTCAAACTAAGAATTAAAAACTGTTTCATAGATATCCTCCTTTTTCTGATTCTTTATGAATATAAAGCCTTAACAGAATGCAAAAAATAATACCCCTTCTGACTGAAGAAGTCGTATCCTGTCCATGCCCGCTGAAGAGGCTGCATGCTGGATAGAGGTGCTCCTGCAGGGTCCTCAAACAGGCAATCCCTCCCCTTCCCTCCCTGCATGGGGGAGGTCCGGGGTGGGGTTGGTTTTATTCTTTCTATCTCATTTCCCTATTGACCTGGTATTCCTCTACAGGATAGATTCAGATTTTATTTTTAAAACTGCAAACCTTTTTCATTATTGTTATCGAGATTATTATCGAGTCAGGGGATTTTTACAAAAAAAGGCCTACAGGTAAGAACCTGTAGGCCTTATTGGGGTGATACCGGAGGGAAGAGAAACCCTGTGGATTAAGCAGCTTTTAATTCTTTTACCTGGGTAGGTTCGGTCTGGATCTCGATTTTCTTCCGGCCTATGAAATTCTTGGTCGGGAGTGAGATCTCCAGCAACCCATCTTTATAAGTGGCATGGACCTGATCCACATCCACTTCCACAGGCAGCGTTACCGTTCGCTCAAAGCTTCCATAGGGGATCTCGCAGAAGTAGTAATCTTCTGTTTCGATCCCTTCAGCGGCCTTCCGCTCGCCCTTGATGACTAAGGTGTTACCATGAATGGAGATGTTGACGTCTTTGGGATCAACGCCTGGAACTATAGCCCTCACAATCAGGTTATTATCCTTTACATATCCCTCCAGAGCAGGCTGCCAAGCTCCACTACTTAGCATTGCCCTGGGCATGAACCCACTCCCTTCCATTCGGCCGAAGAACTGGTCGAATAAACGATCCAGATCGGTATGAAGAGAGGCAAGTTCTTTCCAAGGATTCCATCGTGTGAGTACCATAGTTCATCACCTCCTTGTTAACCCTTAGTCAGATTTTGGAAAGAAGCTCCAGAACTTCCCTGAGAGGTATGGGGTTGACCCCTTATCAGGTTTCTCTTCCCTCCGAGGAGGAAGTTCTGGAAACTTCTTTCTGAGTTTTTCAACCTTTCCATTTATCAATCTACATATAACTCTTTATTTTTTCAACTCTTATAAATTTTAAAGGCGAAGAATAAACGAAGAAAGAATCACAAAGTTATCAATTATTTTTACCTTTCGTGTTTTTTTTTGCAAAATTTTTAATTTTTCTTTTTTTTTAAAATCTTTAAAAAACCCTGTAGAGCGAGGTTTTGATCACTTTTTTTTCTCCTTTTCCTGATAGGGAATGGGAATATATTGTACAGAAGGCCGTCTTTGGGCCGGCTGCGGATAAAGGCTCATGAGCAGATAAATTTCTTCAGGTAAGTCTCTTTTTACCGGTAGGCCCAATTCTTGTGCTTCTTCACAACTGATGGGATAGTCATGGGTCCATCGCCCTTCTGTCAGAAGAATGGCCAGGTCTTCGGCTTTTTTTTCTTCCATTTGATTACTTACCAGAATTTCTTTAACAGTACGCCGTACCTGTTTCATGGCTTTTTTAGCAACATCCGCCAGAATAAGGGTTTTATCTTCCAATTCCGGGAGGGGTTTTTGTTCTATTACTGCCAAAAGGGAGGCGGCGGGATATTCTCCCAGTTGAGGATCTAAGGGTCCCAGTACCGCATTTTCATCCATGAGAATTTCATCAGCTGCCAGGGCTATGAGGGTTCCGCCAGACATGGCATAATGGGGAACCATCACTGTAACTTTTCCCTTATGCCTACAGAGGGCATGGGCAATCTGTTCAGAAGCCAGAACCAGTCCTCCCGGGGTATGAAGAATCAGGTCGATGGGCATATGATCCGGGGTGAGTCGAATGGCCCGCAGTACGTCTTCAGAGTCATTAATATCGATATAACGTATAACAGGAAATCCCAACAGGCTCATGGTTTCCTGTCGATGAATCAGGGTAATGACCCTGGAACCTCGTTTTTTCTCCAACTTCTGAAGAATTCTCACCCGATTTGCTTCTAAGATCTTCTGCTGAAGCCAGGGAGTTATCATAGAGCTTATAAAGAAAATCCAAAATAAATCAAGAATTCCCATAACTCAACTCCTTTCTAAAATCCCTGGGTTACCAGGAAGGCCAGGCCTCATCTTCATAATATCTGGGAACTCGCCGCCTTTTAAAAAAGTGAACCAGAAAAAATCCGGCTAAGAAACCTCCAATATGAGCCCACCAGGCAACTCCGCCGGTGGCCTGACTGACAAAAGTAATGGCAATGGTTCCATTCAAGAACTGCATGAGGAACCACAAGACTAAAAACACAACGGCCGGAACTTCTACTAAAGTTAAAAAGAAGAAAACAGGAACCAGGGTAATTACGGTAGAATGGGGAAAAAGGGTTAAGTAAGCTCCTAAAATACCCGCAATAGCCCCACTTGCCCCAATCATGGGGACTGTAGAAAGGGGGTGGGTAATATATTGGGCATATCCGGCAATAAAGCCACAAAGCAAATAAAAAATCAAATATCGAAAATGGCCCAGGCGATCTTCCACGTTATCTCCGAAGATCCAGAGATACCACATATTGCCGATAAAGTGAATCCAGCCTCCATGGAGAAACATCGACGTCAAAAAGGGTAAATACCGAAACACCGGATCCACCTCCCATTTGGCCGATAGTGTAAACTTGGCCGGTACCAACCCGTAATGTAATACTAAGGCATCCACTTCCCTTCCTAAGGAGAGTTGATAAAAAAAAACGAGGGCGTTGATCAAAATAAGGGTTATATTCGTAAAAGGATATTCTCGAGATCTTATCGTATCACGAATCGGTATCACACTAAATTCCCCCTATCTAAAATCGAAGACTCATCGCTGAAACCCATCCCAAGACTTTGAAATGTCTAAAAGGAAGGTCCGATTGTTTGAGTTAGTGTTTTTATAAAATAGTATACGTTTCTAAAGATTTACAAGTTAAGATGTTGAAAACCGATATAGCCTGAAAAACTTTTAAAAATAAAAACTCACGAAAATTGATCCCAGTGAAAGTAGTTTTAAAAAATTATAGATTATTCATGGAGGTGATCTAAATGATAAAGGCCGTCCATCAGCTTGATAATTTGGAAAAGAAAATTATTTTACTTCTTTATGAAAATCCCTCAGGACTTACAACCAGTCAACTCCAGACCCTTACAGGATGTACCCAGCACTACCTCCATGATTTATGCTACTCGGTCTTTTATAATGATCGAATTGAAGGAATTCCCCAATACTTTAAAGCCTTCTATGTAACCGAAGACAAAGGCAATTTTAAAGAGTGGAGATATACTTTAACAGAAGCCGGAAAAATCCTGGCCGAAGCCCTGGGAAACAAAACTGGAAAACCTTGAAAGATTACCTGAATCTCCCTTACAGGCTTATGAATATTAAATCCGCAGGTTGAAACCTTTTTTATCTTCCCTTCCTCCTTGTAAAAGGAAGGTTTAAATAGTATAACCCCGTCAGGTCATCAGCTCACATATCCTCGGGCCCCTTTGGATGACCAGGAATCAATGATAAAAACCTTCCTTGTAAGTTTTCACTGGGGAGGTTTTTGAGGAGTTTCTTCTTTGGGTGGCTGGGTTCTACCTTGCCTGGATTTGATAGCCTCTGTAATAATAGGGGTCAGCGATTTGATTATTTCTCCTATCATACTTGTTTTGGCTTCCATAACCTCTACTTTATTTTCTGTAATGATCAACAGAGATTGGGGACTAAGCCAACCCCCCCCACCCCCGTTGAGCATGGCTCCTTCCGCTTCCATTTTAGAACAACCCGTACAGGAACCAAAACCAAAACCAAATGCCATACTAACCACAGGAACAATGGTTCTATTTTTGATCTCTATAGGCTGTCCTAAGGTTGCATTGGCCGATAGAACTTTTTGAATTTGATCTGATAAGGCACCTATCGTGCTGGCAGGAACTGTTGGGGGAGGGGGAACAGGCTTTGTTTCCTCGGCTATTATTTCAGAAGGTGAAATGAACCCCAGGAGTCCTAAAAGGATTAGACTCAGGGTAGAACGGATCTTGAGAGAATGTAGCATAGTTCTTTAATCTTTCCAGGATTGGAGCAGGGGCTGGGGGATTAACGTATTCCTCTAACTCCTTGCTCTCCCGTATGATTCCTCAACACGGTTAAAAGTATCGCACCAAATCCTAAAATACTTAACAACATCCAGAGTATCCATCCTACAAAGGGAAGTAAACGGAGGGCACCCAGGAGAACGGCTCCGAGAAGTGCCGCTATTGGAGAGGACAAAGGTCGACCTCCCAGGGAAAGGGCTATTCTTTGTCCGGTAAGGAGAGCCATACTTGACAAACCCAACCACAGGGCTCCGATCATCAAAAGACCGATGACCACCATCAGCGGAACTCCTATGATAGAAAGGGTAAGTAGGAGCAGGGTTAAAAGGGTTAGTAAAAGACTAAGTAATCCCCATAACCCTGCCCGTAAAGGGGTTTCGGACAGTCTAGACCCGATCCGATTCAGAAAACCGGAAAAAAAAGTTCCCGCCAGAATTACAGTTCCTACCCAACTGATTAAAAAAAGCAGTTGATACCCCAAAGGGACAGGAAGGAATCCAAATCGAAATCTGTCGGGAAGGGTCCAAAAAAGCCTGGTCAGTAGAGTTTTCTGAGGGGAAACAATCTTTTCGGGTACCGATGGAGAAGGTTGGGTGGCATAATCTCTCATCTTCCAGATGGTAAGGAATAAAGAGGAGACCCCTTCCAGAAATTGAGTAAAAAGGCCTTTTTGAACGGGTAGCCATTCCACCCCTCGGGAGGAGAGAAGAATCACTCCCACCGGGCTTATAACAGCCCCTCCCCCCCGGCTCATACTCCCCCCCTGATCTCCCTTTTGTTCTCCAATACCAACCCCTATGAGAGCTACCGGAATAATTTTAATACCTTCCACGTCCATAGGCTCCCCTAGAACCATACGGGGAGAATATCCGGTCTGCAAGGTCTCCAATATAGAAGTTAAGGTTGCAGCTTGATCAACAGGAGGAGTAGGAGATTGCAGGAGAGTCTTATTTTCCTCGGCAATCCCTTCCAGGGAAGCAACTAAAAGAAGATAACTTCCTAAGAAAATTCCCAGGCCAAAAGCCAGTACTCTGAAGGTGGGTATAGGCCCCTTTGTCTGTACCATCCTATCTGGGTAGGTGCTAAAAAGTTTGTTGTTGTTTAATCTTTATCTATTATATCCCCATTTTTGGTAATAGACCATAAAAAATTTATGGTGGTAATGGTAATAATTTGTTACCGATACTTTATGGTCAGGTAAATGAGAGGAGATAAAGGGAGAGATAAAAAGTAAAAGTAGATAATAAATATGAAAGAAAGTAAAGGAATTAAAAGAGGAGATAAAATAGAGAAAATTAAAATTGGAGCGGGCAACGGGATTCGAACCCGCGACTCTGAGCTTGGGAAGCTCATACTCTACCAGCTGAGTTATGCCCGCTTTTATTTCAATATGATCTGATTACGTGGGAATGTCAAGACTTTTTTAAAAGGGTTCAGGGGAGTTTAGAGCGAAAAGATCTAAAAACAGGGATATACCTTTGGATCTTTGGATCGGGGTATACAAAATTTTTCTTAAATTTTCTGATAAGCGGGCATCTTCAAATTTCCGTAACGAATATCCCTCCACGACAAAAAGGTTGTGGTCGTATGTTTCTATTTCTAGGGGGGATTTTCGAAATGGTCTCTAAAGAGGGACAAAGGATTTTGAGTCAGTAGGGAATCCAATCAGGATTTAAGGGAGACTCCTTCCTTCAATAATTGGGCAAATGCCTCAGGGGGCAGAGGTTTGCTAAAGTAATATCCCTGGACTTCATCGCACTGTTGAGAATATAAAAACGGCAACTGTTCTTCGGTTTCCACTCCTTCGGCTGTTACTTTCAATTTTAAGCTATGGGCCATCGCAATAATAGCTGCGGCAATGGCTGCATCATCGGGATTGGTGGGGATATCCCGCACAAAAGACTGATCAATCTTCAAGGTATCGATAGGAAACCGTCTCAGGTAATTGAGTGAAGAATATCCGGTTCCAAAATCATCTATGGAGAGATGAACTCCCATGTCCTTCAAAGCGCGCAAGGTTTTGATTGTTTCTTCTGCATTTTCCATGATGGTCCCTTCGGTGAGTTCCAAATCCAGATATTTAGGATCCAGTCCGGTTTCTTTAAGGGCCCGGGCGATGGTTTCCACCAGGTTTTTTTGTTTAAAATGGCGGGCTGAAAGGTTTACCGAGACCCGTAAGGGTGGAAAGCCGGCATCCTGCCAGGCTTTATTCTGGGCACAGGCGGCTCGCAAGACCTTTTCCCCGATGGGAATAATAAGTCCGGTTTCTTCCGCTAAGGGAATAAATCTTGCCGGAAGGATGATTCCTTGATCCGGGTGTCGCCAGCGTACCAGGGCTTCCATACCAACTATTTGTTTGGTACTGAGGTTTACCTGGGGTTGGTAATACACCACCAGTTCATCCCGTTCGAGAGCCCGCCGCAGCCCATGTTCTAACATAAGCCGATCAAAGGCCTTGGCGTTCATGGTTGCCGTGTGAAGCTGGTAAGTATCTCGACCTTGTTCTTTGGCACGGTGTAGAGCCGTGTTAGCGCTCTTTAATAAGGTCTGGACATCTTCTCCGTCATCGGGATAAAGGGCAACCCCCACACTGGCAGTGATATGAAGTTCATGGCCTTCGAAATGAAAAGGGGGTTTGAGGGCCTCAAGGATTTTCTGGACAACTTTAGCAGCATCTTCCGATCGGCTAATTCCGGTTATGAGCAACAGGAACTCATCTCCCCCCAGGCGAGCCACGGTATCTCCTTCCCGTACACAATTTCTCAGTCGAAATGCAACACTCTGCAACAAACGATCTCCAAAGGTATGCCCCAACGAATCATTGATGACTCTAAACCGATCCAGGTTGAGAAGCAGGATGGCCAGTTTTTTCTGTTCACGACGGGCATGGGCCAGCTCCATGGCAAGGCGATCACTAAACAAAATACGATTGGGTAGATCCGTCAAAGCATCGTAATAAGCCATGTGAAGAATCGTTTCCTCATAATGTTTACGCTCCGTAATATCTATAAAGGTATCCACCGCGCCTTTTAAAGCCCTGGTATGGGAATCCAGGATAGGTTGGGAATTCATTAAGATCCAGCGAGGTTTCCCGGTTGATCCGGGTTTCCCCGGGAGTATCGAACCTTCTTCCCCGACAGGAAAAATACCGACCACTACATTGGATATGGATTTCCCGGTATGAAGGGTTAACATACCGGGACACGTTTCAAAAAGGAAAGGAGAACCATTTTCATAAATAGCACGCCATGCAGGATCTATGGGCACTCGCCCTCGGATCTGATCCAGGGTTAATCCCATGAGCTTACACGCAGCTTCGTTTGCATACACAACCTTCCCTTTGGCATTTCGTACAATAACACCGCTGGCAATAGCCTGATAAATACTCTTAAATTGTTCCATGTTCTTCCTTAATAAGTACTGAACCAATCCGGCCCTGGTTTTTACCTGTTCTAATTTGGGCAAATATTCTCGAAGTGCCTTTAATTCCCGGAGGAGTTGTTCCTTTGTTTTATCTTCGTCTTTCATAATCTCAAGCGATGGGAAGGCATGCCCTTAAATAAGGATTTATCTACCTGCTAAGTCCAAAAAATCCTTTAACCATCCCCTTTCTCTATCCAGAATATTTATCCTTTGTTGACCTGCTGAGTTGTAATCAGGTTTAAAGCTTCTTCAAAATCCTCTACCCTAAAATGAGGTCCCACATAAAAATGGCGTTGAGGGTTCTGGGTAGGAGTGGAGTTGACAATTCCGGCTCCTCTGCCGGAAGGACTTTCCACCAAAATAGTTTTGCAATTAATTTCTCGACCCATCAAAATGTTTTCCAGGCCTTTACTTATTACGAAACTACGGGCAAGATTAAGATTCAGATCGGAAACAGCCTGCTCTATAAGGCCGGGACGAGGTTTTCGACAAGAACATTCCACCCGGTAAGAGGCTACGTTCCCTTCCGGATGATGAGGACAAAAGTAAATCCCTGCCAGTTCAATTCCCTGGGATTTAAGAAGTTGTTGTACGGCTCCATAATAGCGCTTAAGGTCTTGCTCGGTAAGCTGGCCCATGGCAACTTCCGGATGGTTCGCCAGGATAATCAATCGATAATCGGCCTGTAAAAAGCCGGGTAATACCCGAAGTACCTCCTCATCGAAATTATCTAACATCGGAGGGATAAGCTGTGGACTTTTAAAAAGGGTCTCTGGATCTAAAAAAACGGCTTTATAAGAAGGCTGGCTATAAACATGTAAGATTTTTTCAATAAGGGAACTGGTAGAAAGACCTTCTATTAATTTGGAAAGATAAATTTCTCCCCCATGGCGAAGAACTACTTCTTTTTCAATACAATCATACCCATGTTCCGGAGAGTTTACGTGAATATGGGGCCGGATATGATCTAAAAGGGTGACCGGGGTTAACTCATCAAAAATAGTAATATAATCGGTACAGGCAAGCGCCGCCAACATCTCTGCCCGATCACGCTCCGAATAGATGGGTCGGTGGGGACCTTTAAATCTACGTATAGAAGCATCACTGTTAACCCCCACGATAAGAACATCTCCCAGACTCTTTGCTTCTTGAAGCATTTTTACATGACCCGGATGCAGGAGGTCAAAGGCCCCGTTGGTGGTAACGATCTTACGCCCTGCTTTTCGAAGATGAGAGGCTATCTCAATGATTTCCGCCCGGGATTTGATTTTATCTTTAGAGTTCATGAAAATGGTATGGGAGTATGGGAGTATGGGCGTGGGGAGTTTCATCTTCTTTATCCCCACTTCCCTACCCCCATACCCCCACACTCCCACACTCCCACGCCCGACACCCTCCTACTTCATCGGAGAGAAACTGGTAGGAGTGAGAAGGATGTTCTGGACGTTTTCCACTAAGGGGCCATTCTTCTCCGTTTCGGCTCGAGCTTTTAACCATTCGGGATCTTCTTTCATGGCCTTCCAGGCTCTTTCAAAGTGATTGATGTCTTCAAAGGCGAGGAGGTAGATAAGTTCATTGTTATTTCCCACCAGGGGTTGCCAGAATCCGATAACTTTCATCCCATGCTTTTCGAAAAACGAAAGGGTTATCTTTGCAAAACGATTTAAAAGATCCGGCATTCGCCCCGGCATCGCTTTGTAAATCCTGAGTTCATAAATCATAAGGAATAATAAGGCAATGCGTAATCAGTGAAAGGGCCTATCGGGTTCATATAGGACTTGATCACGTCTTACGCATCACGTTTTATGTTTGAAAGCTTTGAAAGTTAAATTCCTGAGGAGCTCCTTAGGTTTCCAAAAGATTTATTAATTAGGCCTCCATTTTGCTTTAAGATAATTATATCAAATAAAACTTGACAAGCTTTTATTTTAGAGTTTAAGCTGGTAAAGATGCAAAGGAAAATACATATTATCCTGATAATTCTTATTCTGCTGGTAGGATGGTCCTGCTTTTTTATTGTTGACGAACGGGAATATGCCATTGTAACCCAGTTCGGTAATCCGGTTCGCGTTCTCAAATCACCGGGTTTAAAACTTAAGTACCCTTATCCCTTTCAGGATGTCCTTCGATTCGATAACCGTTTTTGGGTCTTTGAATCCCCGTCTCAAGAATTTCTTTCCCTAAGTAAGAAAAATATCATGGCTTCCAGTTTTCTCTTATGGAAAATTGAAGATCCCAAGAAGTTCTTACAGACGGTTTTCGACAAAAAAGGGGCCGAATCCAGGCTTTTGGATATTGTATCGGCGCAGTTAGGTGCGGCCCTGGGTAAGGTGGAACTGACAACTTTCATCACCGTGAATCCCGAAGATTATCAAGCCGACGCGATCATGGCAGAGGTAACCAGGAAGTGTCGGGAGATTGCAAGTCAAGATTACGGGATCTTCATCGCAGATGTCCGGATACAACAGTTGGATTTTCCAGAAAAAAATCGGGAAAGTGTTTTTCAGAGGATGAAATCGGAGCGGGGACGTATTAGCATGAAGTATCGATCAGAGGGCGAGGAAGAAGGGCTTAAGATACGTGCAGAGGCCGCCAAGGAAAGGACGAGGATTGTATCGGAAGCTTACAAGGTTGCCCAGGCCTACAAAGGGGAAGGAGAGGCTGAATCAACCAAAATCTATGCGGAAGCCGTGAATAAAAACCCTGAGTTTTATCAGTTTTTAAGAACCCTGGAGGCTTATAAATCGTTCATGAACGATAAAACCAGTATGATTTTACCCTTAAATTCGGATTTATTCAGACTTTTGTACGACCGTAATTATGTCTATGGGGAAGGAGGTGATCATAAACCTGAATAAATCCTTTTACCTGCCTATAATCTGTTCTTGGAGTTAACCCTGAACTTTAACTAAGGAGGTTAATTATGAGGTTGTTAATCAAACGATTCGTAGGGGTAGTCAGCGTTTCGGTTTTTCTTTTCTCCATCCTGGTGAGTTTTCCTGTTTCAGCGGCAGAGCATAGATATGACCCGGGGGATAAAGTTTATTTCACTTACTGTCATTCCCATCCTCCTGCTTTAAAAATTAAACCCGGGGATAAAGTAATTACGAGAACCCGGGATGCATCCAATGATGCCTTTGCGCCCACAGACAAAACCTTAGCTCCCAAACTGGATCTTACCAAAGTGAACCCTCAAACGGGTCCCTTTTACATTGAAGGGGCAGAACCCGGAGACACGCTGGTGGTGAAACTGTTAAAAGTTGCTCCAAACCGGGATTGGGGTTGGGGCGGGGCCATTCCCTATTTTGGGGCTCTGGCTCCAGAGTATAAAACCCAAATGGTGACAGATCCGGTGAAGGATACTCTGTATATTTGGAAGTTTAATCCAGATAAAACGGCGGCAGTTTTAGATATGCCCAAGAGCAAAGTAGGAAAGGAAGAGGTTCCTATCCGATCATTCCTGGGAACTATTGGTACGGCTCCTCCGGGAAAGGAGTGTATCAGCTCCCTGGTTCCGGGTCCCCATGGGGCTAATATGGATTTTAATGAGGTCATCTCCGGAGTAACCATGTATTTTCCGGTTTTTGAACCTGGTGCCTTATTTATGATCGGTGATGGACATGCTGCACAAGGAGATGGCGAGGTCATGGGAGCAGCTATCGAGACTTCCATGGACGTAGAGTTCACCGTGGATTTGATCAAAGGGAAAACCATCAACTGGCCCCGTCTGGAGAATGATAAATTCATCATGTCTATCGGCAGCACACGACCTTTGATCGATGCCCTGAGAATCGCCTGTGTGGATTTAATTAACTGGCTGGTTACAGACTACGGCTTTGACAAAATGGAAGCTTATCAATTACTGGGGCAGGCGGCTCAAATTGAAGTTGCCAATGTGGTCGATCCTCAATACTCCGTGGCCTGCCAGTTAGACAAGAAGTATTTACCAAAGTAGTACTTTGTAAAGTTAATAAAACCCCGTCAGGAGCTGACTGTTTGGAGTAGGTCAAACGTCTCGTTTGACTCGAACGTCTCGTTTGACCCTCCCAGCAGCGATCTGGGGTAGATCTGTTCCGAACCGGTTGCTCTTAACGGAGCTTCCTCTCATAAAGTTGGGGAGTTATTTTGCTATAAACAGATCCCCCCTAAGGGAGTTTTTAAGGTATATTAAAAAAGCTAACTTTACAAGGTAGTAGTACATAGTCCATTTAATTTAGAGTACGGGTGAGGGGCCCCTCACCCCCAGTGCTGCCTTCGCTTCCCAACCCCCCCTCTCCCGCAGCGTGGGAGAGGGGCTGGGGGTGAGGGCTTAAGTAGTAATACAAAAAAATACCTGACCTTTCATCCCCTCGTCCCTATAAGACGAGGGGATTAATTCTTCTGGATAGACAAAGGGTGGGGTAGGTTTTTCTGGTGACGAATGATTGATTTTTTACTTCAAATCCTTCAAGAAATCTGGACGGTTTTTAAGGAAGCTTCTCTCTTTCTTCTCTTTGGTTATATCATAGGGGTTCTCTTAAACTTACTCATTCCTGCCAAAACCTTTCTTAAATACCTGGGAGCAGGAAAGATCAAGTCGGTTTTTTGGGCATCTCTTCTGGGAGTGCCCTTACCTTTATGCTCCTGTGGAGTCCTTCCCACGGCGCTTTCTTTAAGAAAACAGGGTGCCACCAAAGGTGCCACTGTTTCTTTTCTCATTTCAACTCCGGAAACCGGCGTAGATTCCATCAGCCTGAGTTATGCTCTGATGGATCCCATTATGACCGTAGCACGTCCCATAGCCGCTTTTTTTACAGCCATGACGGCCGGTATTGTAACGAATTTATGGGGGGATGATACAGCCGGTACTCCGCGACCCGATCAACCCCCTCTAACCCGGGATCCCCATTCTGATCTGGTAGAGGAGGGGTCTTTGCTAGAACCTCCTCCTCAGTTGGAAACCCTCTTAGAACCCCCTGCGGTTACGCATACACAGCAAACGAGCCGTTTAACCTACTGGACTCGGGAATTTTATAAAAGATTTCTCGAATTGATTGATGAAACTTCTTACTGGTTAGTCCTGGGAGTGGTTTTATCCGGGATTATCGCTACACTCCTTCCGGCCTCTATCATCGAAAAATATCTAAGTGGTGGTTTTACAACGATGCTGCTTATGCTGCTCATCGGGATTCCAATCTATACCTGTGCTTCAGCATCGACGCCCATTGCTGCAACCCTCATCTTAAAAGGATTAAATCCGGGAGCTGCTTTGGTTTTTCTCTTATCCGGGCCTGCAACCAATATAGGGGCCATTGTAGTCCTATTAAAATTTTTGGGTCGTAAGGTGATGGCTCTCTACCTGGGATCCATTGTTGTGATGAGCTTATTGGCCGGATATATAGTCAACTGGATATATCTGAGCTCTGGCCTCGATCCCCGGGCTACTTTTGGAACCACCACCAGTGTTATTCCGGAGCGCCTCAAAATTGTTGTGGCCGTTGCAATGATCGGCTTATTTATCTCCAGCGTCCGCCGGACCCACATACCCGAAGAGTGGATCCAGATACGAGATTGGCTTAGTACCTTTACCGGGTTTCATGTAACAACCCCCCGAATCAAATGGGGTGTTATCATTAGTCTTGTGCTTCTTTACCTGTATAGCGGTTTTATAACCGTCGAACCTGGAGAGATCGGAGTGAAATTACGTTTTGGGAGAATAGTCTCCTCTGATCTAACTCCCGGTCTTCACTACCATCTGCCGTGGCCTATCGAAAAAATCGAAAAGATTCATCAAGATCTGGTTCGAAGGGTCGAGATTGGGTTCCGAACCTCGGCCGGCTCTAGCCTGAACAATCCAAATCCAGTTAAAACCTTAACCGTAGCAGGCCCTTCAAATCCCGCACCAACCGCTATGACCTCCATGACCCTCTGGGCCGAGCAGAAAAAAGTAGAAAATGAGGCTTTTTTGATAACCGGAGATGAAAACATTGTAGATATCAATTTAACGGTACAATATCAGATAAAGGATCCTATACAATATGCTTACAGATTCGGTGAGCCAGATCGGTTGGTACGAAGTATGACCTTAGCCGGACTTCGTGAAGTTATCGGGCAGATGATGGTCGACTCGATCCTGACGACGGAAAGGGGAAATATAGAAAAGAAGGTACAACGTATTCTCCAAGATGCCCTGGATGGTTATCAGGCGGGTATCCAGGTTCTTTTTGTACAATTGTTATCGGTTGATGCTCCCCGAGAAGTCCACTCGGCGTTCCGGGATGTAGCCAGTGCCCAGGAAGATAAAATTCATATCATCAATCGGGCTTTGACCTTTGCCGAAGAAACCATCAATGCAGCTAAAGGAGAAGCTGCCAGTACCATTCAGTCCAGTCTGGCTTTTAAAGAGGAAAAAATCTTGAAAGCTCAGGGAGATGCCCAGGCCTTCCTTCTAAGAAACCAGGCCTATCAACTTTCCCCTGAGCTCAATCAATTCCGCCTTTACATAGAAACCCTTGAGACGGTTTTACCGAGAGTTCAAAAAACCATAAGGCCCGGGTCTCGATACGTCAAAGATGTCGATCTTTGGATGATTCGGCCTCTTGTACAAGAACCATGAGAAATATCTCAACCCCTTGGGAACCTAAAAGTTTAATGAATTTCTTTACAAGATTCTGGTCACAAACGGTCTTACGTTTCCGACATCTCCCCAACAGAACTAAAAAATCAATTAACTTCTTGGGGGGAGTTCTAGGGCTGCTTTGTCTCTATTCCATGTTCTTTACTGTAGATGTGAGTGAATATGGCGTGGTCAAGCGATTTGGAAAAGTCGTAAGGGTTCTTTCAGAACCCGGCCTCCATGTAAAGCTCCCCGCACCTTTTCATCAGGTTCAAAAAGTCAACCGAAGCCTCATGAGCTTCCAACCTCCCAGTATGGAATATCTGACCCAAAGCAAGAATCATATTTCTATTTCCAATATCATTTTATGGCGGGTGGGAGATCCCAAGAGATTTGTGGAAACCCTTATAGATAGAACCCATGCAGAAATTCGACTGGCCGATATGGTATCTTCCGAAATCGGCTCTACCTTGGGGACCTATCCTTTAAATGCATTAATTTCTACGCAACCGGAAGAATTTCAGTTTAGAAAGGTTGTATCTCAAATCCTGGAGAATACCCGAAAAAATGCCAGGAATTACGGAATTGAAGTCACCGATGTTCGCCTGGTCGCCCTCAATTTCCCGGAACAGAATAAACAGAGCGTTTTTGAACGTATGGTGGCCGAACGTGGCCGTATGGCAACAAAGTATCGCTCTGAGGGGGAGATGGAATCTGCTCGTATCATCGCAGAGGCAGAACGGGAGAAAACAAAAATTCTAGCAGAAGCCTATAAAGAAGCGGAAAATTATCGGGCCCAAGGAGATAGTGAAGCCATGCGAATCTATACCGAAGCATTTCGCAATAACCCTCAGTTCTATAAGTTCCTGAGAACCCTGGAGGCTTACGAGAAAATTTTTGATACCCGAACCTTGATCTTTTTTCCCTCCGATGCCGATGTAATTAAATTGCTTAATAACCCTGAAGGAATGAAACCTGTTATCGAGAAGAAAGAGGCTTTGAAAGACCAGGCCCCTGTAAGATAGCCGGGCCTGGTAGGTCAAACGTCTCGTTTGAAGGGGGTAATCCTGATATGTCAAACGAGACGTTTAACCTACCTGATAATCCCTCAACTTAAAGAGGAGGACTTTGACCGCCTTTTAAAGTAGGTCAAACGTCCTTGTTTGATACGCTGGTTTTAATGGATTCAACTTGTTATGGCAGGTGAAGCAAAACACAACCCGTTGACAGAAAAGATTGCTTTGCCGGGCTCATCCTGGAGGAGTGGAAGGCTCGCAATGACAATCTTTATTGTTCAAGGCTTTACAAGGTATTATCTATAAACCTTTACGCAAGGCCCCGTTATGACCCAAAAAAGAAAAGTTCAGTTGGTTGGAATCCTTTTCCTTGTTCTGATGGCCGGGTATTTATCCACGGGTTTTTTTACCGTTGCCCCCGACGAACAGGCAGTCATCAGGCGCTTTGGTAAGATTATAAGTTCTCGCCTAGGGCCTGGAATGCACTATCGAATCCCCTGGCCGGTAGATCAGGTGAATACCCTCAAGACCACAGCCGTTATGAAAACAGGGGTGGGATTCGAGCTGGTTGCAGAAGGCCAGGGTCAGGAATCTCCCCTGGGAATGGAACTCCTGACGGGAGATACCAATATCCTCAATATTGCCATGGTCCTTCAGTATGTAATTCAAGACCCGGCTTTATTTCTCTTTGAGGTCGAAGATCCCCAGAAACTCATAAAAAATGTTGCCGCTTCCATATTAACAGAGACCGTTCTAAATTTACCTGTTGATGAGGTACTAACTTCTGGACGCTTACTTATTCAAGATATTGTGAAACAAAAAACCCAGGAAGCCCTGGATCGCTATAAGAGTGGTATTCATGTAATTTCAGCAAATATTATGAGTATTAATCTGGATCCGGCAGTAGTCCAGGCCTTTCAAGATGTTTCCAATGCAAGGGCCGATAAGGAAAGAAAAATTAACGAAGCCCATAGCTACGTAAACAATCTTTTACCTAAAACCCGTGGAGAAGCACAATCCCTTTTGCTGGAAGCCCAAGGATATAAGGAAAAAAAGATTTCTGAAGCAACCGGGGAAGCAAACCGCTTTAAGGAATTTCTCAAAGAGTATGAAAAGTCTCCAGATGTTACCCGAACCCGTCTTTATCTGGAATATATGGAAAAAATCCTCTCCAAGGTTAAAAAATACTACATCGATTCGGATAACGGAAAGATTCCTGTTAACCTGAGACTCTCAACAACCCCTTAAGGCTTAAAGCTGAGGGGAACTACCAGGAATTCTGAAGGATGGGGAAAAATTTTCCTGAAAAGGACGGATAAATATGGATTTGTCTTCTCCTTACCTTAAGGATGGCAGGAGGGAACTAAAAGTCACCTGGAGTCTTTAGCTCGTTTAGCCCACTAAAACTTCCCTTTCGTTTTCAAATAACCCCTTTGGGGAGTATGGGAATAAAAAGAAGCGGGAGTACAGGCCAATTCCCATACTCCCTTGATTTCAAGCTAAATGCTCTGAGGAAACCCCTAAGTAAGGGCATGGCGCCCATGCCCCTACTCGGATTCAGATTCCGATTCTTCAGGTTCAGGCGTAACCTCTCCAGCTTCTTCGGGTATAGAAGTCTCCTCTTCCTGAATAAACCCCGCGGGCTTTGGAGTGCCTCTTCCTTCACCTGCCGATTTCTGGGCTGATTTTCCTTCGGGCTTAACCTCCGAAGTGCCGGCCTCTGGACTGCCCATGGCTGCAGCTTCTTGCTTCCTGAGCTTTAGCATTTTTTTCCTTCGTTTATATTTTTGTTTTAATTTTGTTCGTTTCCTTTTAATTTTACTTTTACTTATAGCCATACATCGACCCTTATCTTCCTTAGATTTGCGAACTTAGGTTTTTACTAATCGCAAATCGATCTGCCGGTACTTCTGGCCCCATCGCCTCTATAATTACCTGATCTCCTTGGTCGGTTACTTTTATTTCCAACTCCTGGGGCCCAGAAGATTTTCCAACTTCTCCTATGCCAATACGCTTGATCAAATTGAAAAATTCTTCTTTCAATTGATTCAAGTTAGCTTTTATAAAAAGGGGTGGCCCCTCGAATTGGGTATTAAGTTGAATACGTTTACGCTTGAGATAGGGTGCTAACAGAGAAATAATCTCTTTCAAGAAGCTTTTTACCTCTATCTCCGAGATTTCCTGGGAAGACCTGGAAAAATCCCTTAGTTTTTTTGTTAAGTCGGCTATCTGATCTATTTGCTGTAAGACCCCTTCTAACAATTGCGTTTTTCTCTCCGGTTCTAAATCTGTTAAGGCATGGCTGACAGAGAGTTGAATAGCGTACAAAGAATTATTGATCTCATGAACGAAACTGGCTATAATCTCTTCGTCCATTTTCTTTTTAAAGAAAGCTTGTAGAAGTTGTAATTTAAGGATAAAATACTAGAGAATACATACTAAACAAAGAGGATTCTTGTCAAGGAGTTTGTGTTAACTCTTAAACTTTTTACCCTAAATCGTCTAAATTAACAAGGAATCATTAACCCTTTCTTCTCTTCATGGCCGGTTAAATAATCCGCTTATGCCAGGACCCCTCCATTCTATTCGAGTTTTAGATTTAACCTGGGCTCTTGCAGGCCCTTTTGCGAGTATGCTTCTTGCGGATATGGGAGCTGAGGTGCTCAAGATAGAAATTCCAGGTGAAGGAGATCCTACCCGAAAGCACGGCCCTTATATTCAAGGGTTGAGTTCTTACTTTTTAAGTATCAATCGGGGAAAAAAAAGTGTTACATTAAATTTAAAAGATCCTAGAGGTAAAAAAATCCTGTTACAACTCGCAGAAAAGTCTGATATTCTTCTAGAGAATTTCAGGCCTGGCGTTATGGATAAATTGGGATTAGGCTATGAGGAAATAAAAAAGGTAAACCCAAAGATCATTTATGCGGCCTGCTCAGGATTTGGTCAAACAGGACCCTACGCCCAAAGGGGTGCCTATGATATTATTATTCAGGGGATGGCCGGAACGTTGAGTATCACAGGCGAACCTGGAGGTCCTCCGGTTCGAGCTGGTTTTTCGATAGCCGATCTGGGAGCCGGACTATTTACTGCTTTGGGAATACTTGCAGCCCTCTACGAGCGGAGCAATTCAGGAAAAGGACAGATGATCGACGTGGCCATGCTGGATACCCAGGTTGCACTACTGGAGAACGCTTTTTCCCGATACTTTGCCACCGGAGAAGTTCCAGGACCTCTGGGAACTCGACATCCGGTGGTTACTCCTTTTCAGGTATTCCCGTCTCAAGATGGCTATATCGTTCTGGCTATTTCCAAAAATGATCAATGGGAGAGGTTCTTGAAAGCGATAGGTCGTGAAGATCTTTTAGAGGATGAGCGGTTTAAAACCAATGATCTTCGCACCAAACATCATAAAATTTTAGAAACCCTTCTAACCACCATAACCAAAACAAAAACGACCGATCAATGGATCCAAATTTTAGAAGCAAATCGTATCCCGGGAGGACCTCTCAACACTATCGATGAAATCGCCGAAGATCTCCACCTCAAAGTCCGAGGGATGATTACCGAGTTAGATCACCCGGGTATCGGCAAAGTTCGAGTGATTTCCCATCCGGTCAAGTTCTCGAGAACCCCTTCCCATATCCAGGGTTCGGCACCTGAAATAGGACAACATACGGAGGAAGTTCTCAGAGAGCTTTTGAATTTGAGCCAGGAAGATCTGACGCTTCTTAAAAAAGAGGGGGTTATTTAGTTAAGGTTTACCCAGGAAAACTGAAATCTAACATTTAGATGGTTGACAGTTCCCCGGGGGGAGCATACCCTTATAAGTGGGGAGGTAGCTTATGTCCATTCGAGAAATTACTATAGCCCATAGTCCGGATTCCGATGATGCCTTCATGTTTTATGCGCTGGCTCATGGGAAAATAGATACAGGCCATTTACATTTTAAACATATTCTCCAAGATATCGAGACCCTTAATCAAAAAGCGACTCAGGGAGTCTATGATCTAACTGCCATTTCCTTCCATGCCTATGCGTATATTGCAGATAAATATGCCCTTCTTTCCTCAGGGGCCAGCATGGGTTTAAGGTATGGTCCCCTGGTTATTGCCTCTAAACCTTTTCCTCCCTCGGAATTGGCCGGAAAAACCATCGCTATCCCGGGGATTAAAACCTCGGCCTATCTGGCTTTAAAGCTCTTCCAGCCTGAGTTTACCTACCAAATTATTCCCTTTGATAAAATTCTAGAGGCCGTACAGAAAGGGGTTTGTGAAGCAGGACTTCTTATTCACGAAGGTCAGCTCACTTACAAAGATCTCGGACTTCATAAAATCATCGATTTAGGAGAATGGTGGTACGAAGAGACCGGATTACCACTTCCGTTGGGCGGAAATGTGATTCGCCGAGATCTGGGTTGGGATTTAATCCCCCGAATTTCGGCTTACTTGAAACAGAGTATCCATTATGCCCTTACCCACAGGGAAGAAGCACTGGTCTATGCGGCTAACTTTGCCCGGGGCTTGAAACCGAAGTTGACGGATAAATTTGTAAGTATGTATGTTAATGAGTTAACTCTGGATTTTGGGGAATCTGGAAGAAAAGCCATTCAACTCTTCCTGGAAAAAGGTTATCAGAAAGGAATCATCCCTCATCCGGTGGAAGTAACCGTTTTTTAGCAAAAGGCAAAGGATAAAAGGCAAAGGATAAAAGGCAAAAATAAAATTTCCTTTTCCCTTTGTTCTTGGTCCTCTTGCTTCTTTATTGAGGAGGAACTTTGCTTTCCATACTATTCGAGCGTTATCCCGGTTACAAAGATATTATTGAGAAAGTCCACGAAGGAAAACGGCTCAACTTTGAAGAAGGTTTGCGGCTTTTTAATTGCGATAATTTAAACCTGCTGGGATATCTGGCCAACCTGGTACGGGAACGACTTCATGGAAATAAAGCTTATTTTATTCGGAATTTTCATATTAACAGTACCAATATTTGTATTTACAGTTGTAGCTTTTGTTCCTTTGCCAGGAAACCCGGACAGGAAGGCGGTTATGAAATGTCCCTGGAAGACGTTTATCGTAAAGTACACCAATACGATAATCGGGTTGTTCATGAGCTTCATATTGTAAACGGGGTTCATCCCAAGCTGGGGGTTGAATATTATGCGGAGATGCTCCGGGGAATCAAGAAAATCCGCCCTGAACTTCATCTAAAAACTTTTACAGCCGTTGAGATTCCATATATGGCCAAACGCTCTAAGATGACCATTGAACAGGCCCTACGAACCTTAAAGGAAGCCGGTATGGATTCTATGCCGGGGGGAGGAGCCGAGATTTTTCATCCGGAGATCCGTCAACAGATCTGTGCCGACAAGGCTGATCAAGAGTTATGGCTCGAAGTACATCGAACTGCCCACAAACTAGGGATACGTACCACCTGTACCATGTTATATGGACACATCGAGCGCTATGAACATCGGCTCCACCACATGCTGGCTCTTCGAGATCTTCAGGATGAAACCGGTGGCTTTACCGCTTTTATTCCTCTCAAATTCCACAATGAAAACAACGATATGTCTCACATCCCTCAAACTTCTGTGGTAGACGATCTTAAGACTTACGCAGTAAGCCGATTAATGATGGATAATATTCCCCATCTCAAGGCCTATTGGATCATGATTGGTCCAGAGGTTGCTCAACTGGCTCTAAGTTATGGGGTGGATGATATCGATGGAACGGTGGTAGAGGAAAAGATTTATCATATGGCCGGAGCCAAAACTTCCCAGGAAATGACCCGGGAGGAACTCATCCGCCTTATCCGAGAGGCCGGACGTCATCCCATTGAACGGGACAGCCTGTACGGCGTTGTGGAAGATCTCGGGGAACCGACAGAAGCTACTCCATAAGTCGTCTGTTATCGGTTATTGATTGTTTATTCCCTATCGTTAGGCTAAAACTTTCGAGATTTCAAGAATCTCCAGGATTTATAGCGATTTCTTATCTTTTGCTGGAGTTACTGACTCCGGAGAGCAGACCCATGATCCGAATTATTGCTGTTTCTTATCTGAATACCAAACCTTTAGTCTACGGTCTGGAGCGAGGAATGCTCCCGGCCGGTTATGAGTTGTCTTTTGAAATCCCCAGTGTGTGTGCCCAAGCCCTTATAGAAGGGAACGGTGAGATTGGATTGATCCCTTCCCTGGAGTATCAACGTATTCCCGATTTGACCCTGGTTCCTGATATAGGAATTGCAGCCCGAGGAGCTGTACAAACGGTTCTGTTGGTGGCCGAAGTCCCCATTTCTTCCCTTCAATCGGTTATCTTAGATTACTCCTCGCGAACTTCCAATGCCCTGGTCCAGATTCTGCTGGCCCGTAAATATAAACGATCCCTTTCTTTCCACATTGGAAAACCCGGATACGAAGGAGAAATTCGAGGAAGGCAAGGGGGGCTTATCATCGGAGACCGGGCTTTCCTCTATCGTCGGCAATTTCCTTATGTGTATGATTTAGCCCTGGAGTGGCAAGAATGGACCGGACTTCCCTTCGTTTTTGCCTTCTGGGCGGCTAAATTGGGTTCTCTACGCGAGGATTTGATCCAGGCCTTCTATCAAAGCCTGGAGGTTGGACTGGAACATATCCCGGAAATTGCCCGGGAATGGGCCCAACTCCACGGAGGTTCACCGGATATTTATGAATCTTATCTAACCTCTGCCATCCTCTACAAATTGGGTTCTAAGGAATATGAAGGCCTTCGACGATTTTATCATCTGGCTGGACAGCAAGGACTTATTTCTGAACTGAAAGAACTTAAGGCAGGCCATTAAATTCAGGAATCAGATAGTAGAGGCAGGTTTTAAACCTGCCCCTACACGTCTGACCTCTGGCTTTATGATAACCCGTTTAATAGATAAAGCCCTTTCTTTCCAACCCCTTAGCCTGGAGGAGGGAAAACAGCTTTATCAAAAACTACCCCTGAGTGAACTGGGGCTTCTGGCTCATGAATTGCGGATGATGAAGAAAAAGGATAAGATCGTCACCTATATCATCGACCGCAATGTGAACTACACCAATATTTGCAATGCAGATTGTCACTTCTGCGCTTTTTATCGACCCCCTGGTCACGAGGAAGGCTATGTTTTGACAGAAGCGGAGCTGTATGCAAAAATTGAAGAGACCTTACAACTGGGTGGGCATCAACTCCTCCTTCAGGGAGGGCATAATCCAGATCTGGGAATTGAATATTACGAAGATCTCTTCCGAAAGATCAAAAGTCGCTACCCCATTAAACTCCATGCTTTGAGTCCCCCGGAAATCATTCATATTACCCAGATCAGCAAGCTTTCCATTGAAGAGGTTATCCGGCGGTTGATGGCAGCAGGCCTGGATTCCATTCCAGGTGGCGGTGCCGAAATTCTCGTGGATCGGGTTCGACGGAAAATTGCCAAAAATAAGTGCACCACCGAAGAGTGGCTGGAGGTCATGCGGGTAGCCCATAAATTGGGCCTCCGTACAACGGCTACCATGATGTTTGGGCATATTGAGACGTTGGAAGATCGCCTGGAACATTTAATCCGTATCCGTGAGCTACAGGAGGAACGAGGGGGATTTACGGCTTTTATCCCGTGGCCCTATCAAAGCAAAAACACGGTATTAGGACGCAGAATTGAAGGAAATACCACAGGACATGAATACCTGGCTACATTGGCCATCTCCCGAATTATGCTCCATAACGTGGATAATCTCCAGGTCTCCTGGGTCACCATGCCGGTTAAAATCGCCGTAGCCGGACTCTATTACGGAGCTAATGATTTTGGTTCGATCATGATCGAAGAAAATGTAGTCAGAGCCGCAGGAGCCCACTACAAAATGGATACTGCTCAGGCCGAGTATCATATCCGTATGGCCGGATTTATTCCAAGACGGCGAAATATGCAATATGAATTGATCTAACTCCATCCCTAAAGAACTCCGCCAAGATACCAAGCCCTCGAACGAATCCAGACAATCCTTTAATGAAAGACGAAAGAAAAATGAGAAGACCGGAGAGTGGGAGAACGGGAGGGGATTCTATATTCCCCCCTTTTTCTTATTCCTCCCCGGTTACCCTGATAACGGCCCCCCTTGTACTTCCCATCACAACCCCTCCTCTTCGAGAAGGGGCCGTGGTCCTTTCTAAGAATGGAATGATTTTGGACTGTGGACCCTGGCGAGAAGTGCGAGCACGATTTCCCAAGGTCCCGGAACAGCGTTATGAAGCGGTATTGGTTCCGGGATTCATAAACACCCACTGTCATTTGGAATTAAGCCATCTGCGTGGCCGACTTCGACCGGGTGGAGGATTACCCTCCTTTGTTCGACAGGTAATGGGATTACGAAATGCCGATCCTTTGAGGATCGAGCAGGGAATTCAAGAAGCCTTGCAGGAGCTGCGGCAGGAAGGAGTGGTTGGTCTGGTTGATATTGGAAATACAGGACGTTCCCTCCCTTTTTTTAGGGAATCCGGGTTACAGGGACTCTTCCTTCTCGAATTGATTAAGTTCGATCCTCAAGCCGCCGAACGAATCTTTGAAGAGGGAAAAGCTTTCTTGAATCGAGAGACGATGCGGAGAAATGGAGACCTGGAGATGCAGGAACATGGAGAGGGATCGACCCGAAGACCCGCAAAGATAGGGGATATAATTCCACAAGAAAACTTATTAGAGTTCAGAACCCAGATTGCAACCGGATTAACAGGACATGCTATTTATTCCTGTTCGGAACCTCTGTTGCAGAAAGTAGCTGCTTACGCACTGGAAACGAGAACCCCTCTATCTTTGCATTTATTAGAAAACCCGGAAGAGCGTATGCTGATTGAAAAAGGCAGGGGGTTTTTTGCCGATTACCTCCGACAACTGGGATACTCCCTGGATAACTGGAGACCTCCCGGGCTCCGTTCCGTTTTTTATGCCGAACGTTGTTTAGGATTTGAAAACCGCCGACTCTATGTTCACCTCATCTATATCCGGGAAGACGAACTTCAGCACCTGGCTACTCAACCCAACACCTTTATAGCCCTTTGTCCTAAAAGCAACCTCTTTGTTGAGGGTCGGCTTCCTCCCATCGATCAAATGGCCGCCGTTCATCCCAATATTACTCTGGGCACCGATAGTTTAGCCAGTAACGATCGGCTCAGTATCCTGGACGAGCTTAAAACAATCCAGCATGCATTTCCCCATCTCTCCTCGGCCCTTTTAATTCAATGGGCTACTCTAAACGGCGCCCGGTACCTGGGATTAGAAAAAATCTTGGGGAGTTTAACTCCCGGCAAACAACCCGGGATTTTAGCTATTTTCACCCCCCAACGAAATCCCGAGAATTTCCTGGCTGCAGAGGCCCTTTCCTTAAAAATAATTACTCCAGAGACTTAATGAACTATTGGTAACTGTCACAATTTTGCAGGCGTCACTTTTTTCTGACCGAACATTCCCCAGCTCTCCCTTTCAGGGGTATCTTTTTGGATCTAATCCCCCCGATTTCCCTGTAAGGGAAGGGGTGTTGGAGGGGTTAGGAACTAAGTAAAAAAAGTAAAACCCGCCATGGAGGGGGGCCATGGCGGCTGCCGTCTACCCGAAGGACCCCCTCACCTGCTACTTGTCAATACTTATAAACCACGTCCCAGTCCCAGGACGCCAAACAGCCAGATCCGTAATCCCATCTCCATTGTAATCCCCAGGCACCGGTTGATCCCCTGCCTGCCCCAACGACTTCACCACAATCTGACCTGTAGAAGATAAAATTATGTACCACTGCCCTTTATCCCCTCGCCAAACCGCCCAGTCCGCTCTTCGGTCTCCATCATAATCCCCAGGTACCGGTTCATCTCCCCTTAAACCCCAGGGTTGAATCACTATCCCCCCACCAGACCATACCCCATACCAGCTCCCCGTCCCAGGTCTCCACACCACCACATCGGTCTTCCCATCCCCTCCCTTGTAAAGTTAATTCTATGGAACTCTTCCCCCACCCTCAACCTCCAGGTGTCAGGTCAAGCTGAAAAGTCCCGTCAGGGGCAAACTGTCGGTAGCCCCCGAGCAAGTCGGGGGTTTCAGTCATTCAAAATTTTCTTCAAGCTCCAGAGGAGCGGCCTGTGAAACAGGTCGCCCCGCCGGAGCTAACCTTCCTATTCTGGCGCGTATGGGGGCCGGGGGTAAGGGGCACTTAAATATTAAGCAAAACTAAGTAAACAATTTTGAGAAGGAGTTGATATTATTTATTTCTTGCTGGCGTCAATAACCTCGCCGAACAGAACCCATCTCTCTCCGTTAAACTTACCCAGTTGTAGCTGTTCTATGGGATAAAAATCTGCGGGACTGGTATTGATCTTGATTCCGGGTAAGAGCATCGGCAACTCCAGATCCTTGATATTTGCAGCCTGGCGCATGATGTTCTCCCGCGTCAGGTCATCTCCAGCCTGTTTTAATACCTGAATGAGGGCCTGGGCTACCGTGTAGCCGTAGACATTAAATAAATCATGGATATTTCCCTCGGGATAGTACTTCTCCATCCATGTCAGCCACTCTTTTCGACCCGGATCGTCCGCCCATTGAGGGTCGTCTGGATCCTTCAAATAGAAAGAGGAAATGATATCCTTAGAGGCTTCGAGACCGGCCGGTTGAAGCACAGATCCTACAGAGTTCGATACGTTGTTCAGGAAGTGGACCGGCTTCCAACCTATATCCGCCACCTTCCGGATCGCCTGGGCAGCAAATTTGGGTGTGGTTACATTGAATAAAACATCGGCTCCACTGTTTTTCAGATTCACAATCTGGGAATCTACAGTAGGTTCCGTCACCTCATAGGTTTGCTCTGAGACGATCATCTCCCCGGCCCTCTCGCCAAGCCCGTCCTTAAACCCTTTTACATAATCCTTCCCGTAATCGTCGTTTTGGTATAGGATTCCAATCCTGGCATTGGGCAAATTCTCTAAAATATAACGGGCATAGATCTTTGCCTCGGTTTGATAATTGGGCTGCCAACCCATCGTCCAGGGATGCCCTTCGGGATCTCCCCACTTGGTAGCTCCGGTGGCTACAAAGAGCTGCGGTATCTTCTTCTGGTTCAGGTATTTCCAAATTGCCGTATTTGTTGGAGTCCCCAGCGTTTGAAACAAAAACAATACCTGATCCTGTTCCACCAACCGCCGTACCTGCTCCACCGTCTTGGGCGGACTATATCCATCATCATAACTGATGAAGGTGATCTTGCGACCGTTGACCCCGCCCTCTTCATTAATTTTTTTGAAATAAGCCGCAATAGACCTGCCGATTGTGCCATAGGCCGAAGCAGACCCACTATATGGATTGGTATTACCGATTTTAATCTCAGTATCGCTGGCACCGGGGTCGTATTTCCCGGCACTATAAGCCAATACCCCGATAAGACCTGAAAGTATGAAAATAATTCCTAAAAATAACTTTTTAAGAATCATAACCTCCTCTCCTTTACCTTAAAGTGAAATAGTTTCTCCCTCTTTATCTTATACCTTCCCTGTCTCCTATAGCTGACATGATTTACATGATTTAAAGGAAACGTCAAGATAAACTCACTATACTTTTGTAGTTTTTATGAGCTGAGAGTTTTCCTCGATCTCAAGCTTTGTCTGATAATCTTCTCCGTATTCTAAATCGTATATAATCTCCGCACAAAAAAGCAAAATAATCCAGGTCACTTCGGTCCATAGGAGAAAAGAGAAAATGGCCCCTAAGAGACCATATAATTTTTCGTAGTTCGCCAGATTATGGGTATAGTAATAAAAAGCCCGCTTGGCCAGTTCCCATAGAATCGCTGCTATCAGGCTGCCGAGGATGGCAGGTCGGGTTGAAACCGAATGCCGGGGCAGAAGTTTGTAAATGAGAAAAAAAATGAACCAGGATAAAAAAACAGGCAATGTGTACTCATACAGATATCTCACATAAGATTCAGAGAGATGAAAATATTTGTTAATATTAGCCGACAAATAAAAGGAGATTCCAAACAGGACCGGAGCCAGGGTAATGGTAGTCCAGTAGGCCGGAAATCTCTGGAAAAAAGGTCGATTCTCTTTCACCTTCCAAACGTTGTTAAGGGCGTGTTCAATAGAGCTTAGCCAAAATAACGAAGTAATAATAAACGAGATCAATCCAAGAAAGTTTACCTCGTACCCTTTTTCAAAATACAGGGTGAAATACTCCTGAACTCGAGGTTCGTTTTGAATGAAAAAATTCTTGAAAAGGAAACTGAGAATGGCTTCCCGATACGCCGTAAAGAACCCAAAAGTCTTTAGAAGGGAAAACGCCAGAACTGTTAAGGGAAGCATTGCAAACAGGGTGAAAAAGGAAATGGAAGAAGACCAAAGCAGACAATCATCTTCTTTAAACATCCGAAAGATCCGTATCAGACGAGAAACTTCCCTATGACAACATTGTTGAAGATATGCCTTCAACCCGGATAAAAGACTTAGATTTTTCCACATAACTTAATCTTTCTAAATCTCTTATTTTAAGATAAATTGACATAAATTTTATTGTCAATGATTTCTTCTTACTATTTCTTAAGGAAATACTCATTCTTTTCCACACCTTCTATCCACACCTTTGTGGATAATCTTTGGCAACCTCGGTACTTGGAGCTTTTTCTTTTTATTTATTCTGTTGATTTCCGGTTAATATTCGCTTTAAGGGCGGAACCACGGTCGAGGTAGGGGTGGGAGTTACTTTAGGCATTAGGGTTGCCGAAGGGGTCGGGGTAGACGTGGGCGTCACATCAGGCGTTGGAGTTGCCGAAGGGGTCGGGGTCGGCGTAGGAGTTAAATTGGAAGTTGGGGTCGGTGTGGAGAGAGACGGTGTTGGGGTAGGTGTGGAGGTTGGTGTAGGGCTTGGTGCAGCCAGATAGGGAGTCGGTGTGGAAGTTGCATTGGAAGTTGGGGTAGGGGTTGGGGTCGGCGTGGAGAGAGACGGTGTTGGGGTCGGCGTGGAGGTTGGTATAGGGCTTGGTGTGGCCGGATAGGGAGTCGGTGTGGGAACTGACTCGGAACGATAAGGGGTTGGAGTGGGTTCCAGTCGGACTGAAGTTGAAGGATTGGATAGAACCATTTGAGGAGTTGGTGTGGGCGTAGCAACAGCCGGAGCCGGAATAGGAAGCGAAAAGGGGGACCCTGTAAGGTTATTATGGATGGTAACCGGGACCCCGTTAACCTCTCCAATCACGTTTTTCTCTCCGTTTATTTTTTCGATTTTACAAAGGATGGAATGATCTGGTTTGTTAGGAGTTATATTAACTCCGAACTGGAAGTCGATATTTTTAGAGGCCTGCATGACCCTTACGATGAAATCTCCAAAGGGGATACCCATAAAAACGAATTCACCGTTTTGCCCGGTAACCGTGGTACTTATTTCATTATTTCTTTCATCCAGCAACAGGACCAGGAGGCCGGGAACTCCCACCGTGTTACTTGTATTGATTCCGGCCTCGGCGGGATATATAAAGGTAAAGGCCCATGCAAATATTTTCTCCAACCAAGTAGCCTGAGAGAGTTGAGTTCCGGCATCGGTGATAATTCGGCCGTTCAAGGTACCTATTCCGTTTAGGGGTTCGGTTTCAGTCGGGCTACTCTCGAAATCTCCACAACCATAAAGTGAAACCACTATGGCCAGGATGAACAATTTGCTACTCAACCCACCTGTCTTTCCCATAATCTGGATGGAGAAAAGGGTTGAGAAAGGGATTAATGAACCACCTGCTTTTCCTTCGACTTACACAAAGGAAATCCCATTTCTTCCCGTTGTTTGAGGTAAGCTTCGGCACACATTTTCGTAATATTTCGAACTCGCGCGATGAATCCGGTTCGTTCTGTAACACTTATGGCTCCCCTTGCTTCCAGAAGATTGAACGTATGAGAGCATTTCAGACAGTAATCATAAGCGGCCAGAACTATTTTTCTGTCCAGAGCTCGCAGAGCTTCCCGCTCATACATCTCAAACAAGCGAAACAGCATATCCACATCGGCGACTTCAAAATTATATCGGGAGTACTCCACTTCACCTTGATGATGAACATCTCCATATTTAATACCCGGCGTCCATATTAAGTCAAATACATTATCAACTTTTTGTAAATACATGGCGATACGTTCCAATCCGTAGGTAATTTCACCCGAAATAGGGAAAAGATCGATGCCGCCCGCCTGTTGAAAATAGGTAAACTGGGTAATTTCCATCCCATCCAGCCAGACCTCCCAACCCAGTCCCCAGGCTCCCAGGGTTGGGTTTTCCCAGTCATCTTCCACAAACCGGATATCGTGTTCCAGGGGATCAATGCCCAGATTGAATAAACTCTCCAAATAAAGGTCCTGGAGATTAGGTGGAGAGGGTTTCATCAGGACTTGATATTGGTAATAGTGTTGGAGGCGATTGGGATTCTCCCCATAACGACCGTCCGTGGGTCTACGAGACGGTTGTACATAGGCCACATTCCAGGGTTCTGGACCGAGGCATCGAAGCAGGGTGGCCGGATGACAGGTTCCTGCTCCTACTTCCATATCGTAGGGTTGTAGGAGGATACACCCTTTATTAGCCCAGAATCGCTCGAGTGTTAGAATAACCTCTTGAAAAGTCATCCTGAAGAGGAGTCCGGAGTCGGAAGGAAAAGCTTTTAACTTCTGACTTCTGGCTCCCGGTTTCTGATTTTCCGACTTTTAACTTCTATGAGATATACACCTTGTTCTGTTTCTCGACCTGACAAATACAATTGGGCACGATCGTTGTTTGAATAAACTCCTGCTGGTTCTGGATCAAGTTTAATCGAATATATTTGCTGGTTACCGTACCCTTATCCAGATAAGTTAAGATCTCCGGCAGAGCCAGTGCAACCAGAGCTTCGTTGATAGCTAAAATTTCCTCTCCTCGATTCCGGTGGATTTCTTCTTGGGGATCCCCGGTATCCAGGTAACCGGCTGCTCGACGTAAAGCCTTTTTCCTGTCGGAAACGGGTAAGGGTAACCCCATACAGAAAAGGCATTCTTCTCCGGGGAGTTGGATTCGTATCTGGCCTCCCTTGAAGATGACCTGTCCATTTCGAATGACGATTCCGGCCCCCAGGTCAAAGAGGGGCACCTTAAAGTAAAGACCAGCCATAGCCAGATATTGCCGGGTTTCATTATTATCGACACAGGCAACGATAACCTCATAATCTTGAAAATTCTCCGTGCAATCCTGGACTTTACTTTGAATTTTTTTCAGAAATCGATATCCGAATATGGCTTCGAAAGCTTCTGTTTTATAAAACCCCACATGTTGGTCTGTAGCGCCTATCAGCCTGGGGAGATTAGAGGATTCTATTTGATCGGGTTCTATGACGGCCACCTCAATATTTTCCCAGGACATTAATTTTCGCATCAGCGCCCAGCCATTTCCACCAAGGCCAACTAATAATAAATTCAAATTAATCTCGATGCAAGGGCCTAGAGAAGGGGAGGTAGCAACATTGTTACCTGGTTTCCGTATCTCTATACCCTTACACCCCTGCGTTGATCGGTACACGATTTACTTAATTTTGACCTCCCAGGACGGCCTTCACTCTCCAACGCCCTTCTCCCACAGCGTGGGAGAGGGGTCGGGGGTGAAGGCCCCTTAAACGCTAAGCCAAAACTATGTAAACCGTGTATTAGTTCACTACTTTGATCCTTACCGGTTGATAGGTTTCCTTTAAATAAATCCCGGCCTGATATTCTGTACGTGAAAATAACAGTCGAACAAGAGCATTGTTTTGGATATAATTACCCTCTTTATCGTAGAATCCGTATCGAGCCAGTTGGGGATGATAAGTATTATCTATTCTGGAGTATCTGGCTCTTTTAGAAAGGGGATGGGTATGAAAAAGGAACAGATAATATCCTTGAGCGTGGACCCACTGGAGGTAAGAACCACACTGTTCTGGGTCTACAACAACATGGAAAAGTCCGTTATGCTGG
Source organism: Candidatus Limnocylindrales bacterium (assembly GCA_035559535.1). Taxonomy (NCBI): domain Bacteria; kingdom Bacillati; phylum Chloroflexota; class Candidatus Limnocylindria; order Candidatus Limnocylindrales; species Candidatus Limnocylindrales bacterium. The sequence goes on along the minus strand of DATMBG010000043.1, from coordinate 26,944 downwards.
ATTTTCGTATCTTTTAAAATTTCAATCAGTTTAAATTCTTTAGATACAGCACCCAGGTAAGCTTTTTCCTTTGGTGACCGAAGCGCCTTTTTAAGGAAAGCCAGATCGGCCCTTGAGATTTTAAGGACCACACTACCACCATCTCTTTCTCGTTTTCTCTGCCTGTCTTGCGAACCAATGCCAGGCTGCACGTACATATTCCGCCAGGGTCACATCGGCATAGACATGGAAACAAGACCAACACCATCCCAGGTCTCCATGATGGGACTGACGAGAAGTTGCAGGAAAATAATGTTCCCCTAGAAGCCGGCTAAACCCCTCTTCGATATGCATGAGGTAATTTTTGACGGCCCCCTTATTTCCGGCTGTAACCGGTAGCTCTATCAGTGCATGGGTAACTGGGCTTTCTTTTCCACAGGTAAGAGCCAACTCCGCAGGCAATTTCCAGTTATAGAGATAGATGTAATCAAACCCCTCGATATAAGAACCCTTCTGATCTTTGGAAGTACGTACATCCGCCATGGCATAGATCCCTTTGGTCTCGTACGCCGGTAATTCAATGGGATGAGAAAAACGGAAGCACTCTTCGGTACCTATGAGTCTAATCAATTCAAGATACTGACGATTGATCTCCTCAACGTTTTGTTTATACCAGTTAAACAGTTTAAACACAGCACAACCCCTCAAGACTGTGCAACAGCCTTACAATCCACATTAACCTTTCAAAGGTTTATGACCTTTGAAAGGTTAACGCTATAGAGGGTCTTTAACCGTATAAGTATCAAGCTGTTTAACCCGAGATCACTTGGGGATTGGTGGCGATTTTTACGCCTTTTAATTTCTCCGTACTAAAGTTATCAGTCAGTAGCTTAGAAGTAGAATTACCGGTATATTCCGTAACAGTATAATCTTCCGGAACTCCTAAAAATTCCTTGAGCTGGCCAACGGTCTTTATGGATTCGGGTACTTCAACCCGCTTACCATTATGAATGATGGTATAAGTACTCCCGGCAGAGGACTCAGATTCTCTCAGAGGGTCAAAGGGATGGGTATAGGATCTTTCATCATCGATTACCTTTTGCATACAGGTACCTCCTTAATTTTGAAGAATAAACCTATTACCAAATCGTCAAGGCCTATTCTAAAGGTATCACAATCCCTATACGCTGTCAATCAAATATTACTTCTAACCTTGGGTTAATCTTCTTATGGAATCTAAAAATTCTGGAGCCTTTAGAGGAACCTCCAGATAGAAATCCAACCATCTCCTTAAAAGCATCTTGATTTCCCTTTGAGTCTCTTCAGAGATCTTAAGTCGAGGGCATTTTTCTAAATCCATCTTCAAAAGTTGTTTTAAGATCTGAAGTGCTTGTAAGGAGGTTGGAAAAACCGGGTTTCCTTCCCCGGTACATCCTTTACAAAGGCCACCTCCTTTAGATAAGCTGAATAAAACCCGAGGGGTATTTAAGGGGTTTCGGCATTGCGCACACCGATCCAAAACGGGGCTATAGCCGGACAGGGTCAGGAATTTAATTTCAAAGGTTATAAGAACCTTATCTATTTCCTCTTCGGGATATACTACCATCGCTCTCAACGCCTGGCTGATTAAATCATAAAGCGGAGGACTTTCTTCATTTTCACCTACACCTTTATCTACCAACTCCACCAGACTGGCTGCTGAAGCGAGTTTCCGTAAATCTCCTCTCAGTTCAGAAAACGACTCGATAATATCTGCCTGACTGATGTTAGGAAAGGTATAAGTTTCCTTTTCAAAGAGGTTTACCTGGACCCGAGTGAATAACTCCAGACTACTTCCAAACCGATTTTTCAACTTTCTCGACCCTCGGGCTATCCCCCTCAATTTACCGAAGGATTTTGAATAAAAAACAATGATTTTATCGGCCTCGTTAATATCGAAAGACCGGATTATAAACGCTTCTGTCTTTTTAAAACCCATAGAATTCATTTTAAAAGGGATAATTGCCCGATGCAAGAAAAATTTTTATTGAAGGTTTTCATTGACCAAAAGATAATAAGTTGCTAGAAGAGGTTTTAGTGTATTTAATTTCTCGTAAAGGTGCAGAGAGGGTCAGGTGGAAGCGGGATAATCCCCGGGTTTCAAGCCAAGACCGATGGATACTTCCAGATTCTCATCGGGGGAATGGTATTAAAGGATCTAAACGGTTCCACCTCGACCGGGCGTCCTTTGCACCTTTGTGAGAAGCTCTGTGTATAAAGGAGGAATCTTCATGGCCGAGAAAGAAAAATTCCAATCCCTGTTAGGTGAGCAACGAAAATTCTTTCCCCCCAAGGAACTCAGTGAAAAAGCCTATATCAAAAGCATGGAACAATATGAGCAGATGTATAAACAATCTATCGAGGATCCCGAAGGTTTCTGGAGTAAATGGGCCGAGGAGATTGTTTGGCGTGAAAAGTGGACCAAGGTCCGGGAATATGATTTTGTAAACGCCCGAATCCAGTGGTTCCTGAACGGTAAGCTGAATGTTACCGAGAGTTGTCTGGACCGTCATCTCAAGGATAAAGCCGATCAGATTGCCCTTATCTTCGAATCCGATGATGAACAGAGTGATCAGACCTTTACCTACCGGCAGCTTTATGATGAAGTAAATAAATTTGCCAATGTTTTGAAGAGTCAGGGAGTCAGAAAGGGGGACCGGGTTTCCATCTACCTGCCTATGATTCCTCAATTGCCCATTGCTTTACTTGCCTGTGCCCGCATTGGAGCCATTCATAGTGTTGTTTTTGGTGGATTCTCAGCCAGTTCCCTGGCCGATCGTATCGTCGATGCCGGTTGTACTTTTTTGATTACTTCCAATGTTTCCATGCGCGGGGGTAAGTTCATCCCCATGAAGCAAAATGCCGACGAAGCCATGGAAGCTGCCAAGAAGAATGGCGTGACGGTAACCCGGTGTGTGGTGGTGGATCGTCAGGGTAACAAGGAGAATACCCCCATGACTAAAGGTCGTGACCTGTGGTGGGACGAGCTGATGGCCAAGGCCGAGCCTTATTGTCAGCCCGAGGTTATGGACTCCGAAGATCCTCTCTTCATCCTGTACACTTCAGGTTCCACCGGTAAACCGAAAGGAGTTCTTCATACCCAGGCCGGTTATCTCCTTTACGTCAAAAAGACCTTTGAACTCATTTTCGATTATCATCCCGGAGATATCTACTGGTGTACGGCAGATATCGGTTGGGTCACAGGCCATAGTTATATCGTCTACGGTCCTCTTGCAGCCGGAGCCACAACGACCATGTTCGAAGGTGTGCCGGTTTATCCCAATCCGGATCGTTTCTGGCGTACCGTGGATAAATACAAAGTGACCCAGTTTTATACCGCTCCTACGGCCATCCGTACCCTCATGGGTAAGGGAGATCATTGGGTAAACAATTGCGATCTTTCCAGTATCCGGATTTTGGGAACGGTAGGAGAGCCCATTAACCCGGAAGCCTGGATGTGGTACTACACCGTCGTTGGGAAAAGCCGCTGCCCCATCGTAGATACCTGGTGGCAGACGGAAACCGGAGGCATTCTCATCTCTCCATTACCCGGGGCAACGCCCCTCAAGCCCGGTTCGGCCACCCGTCCTTTCTTCGGTGTAAAACCCAAGGTTATTCGCCAGGATGGCTCTGAAGCGGACATCAACGAAGGAGGTTTTCTGGTCATCGAAGAAGCCTGGCCAGGAATCATGCGTACAGTCTATGGTCAGCACGAACGATTCAAAGAAACCTACTTCAGCCAGTACCCCGGTCTCTACTTTACAGGGGACGGTGCCCGCAAGGATGAGGATGGTTACTTCTGGTTGATGGGTCGTGTGGACGACGTTATCAATGTCTCCGGTCATCGGATAGGTACTGCCGAAGTTGAAAGTGCCCTGGTTTCCCATCCATCGGTTACCGAGGCAGCCGTCGTTGGTTATCCCCATGAAATCAAGGGTCAGGGTATTTATGCCTACGTCACTTTAAAAGATGGATTCCAACCCAGTGAAGATCTAAAGAAGGAATTGATTGCCCACGTTGCAAAGGAAATAGGCCCTATTGCCAGGCCGGATGTGATTCAATTTACACCGGGTCTTCCTAAGACCCGTTCTGGTAAAATCATGCGCCGGATCCTACGCAAAATCGCCCAAGGTGAATTTGAGCAGATAGGAGATACCACCACCCTGGCAGATCCCTCCGTGGTAGAGTATATTATCAAGGGCCGTACAAGTGGTTAATTTAAAGAAATGAGGTGTGGGGGTGTGAGGGTTTGGGAGTATGGAAGTATGGGGGTGTGGGAGTATAGGAGTATGGAAGTGAGAAAGTATGGGGGTGTAGGAGTATGGGAGTGTGGGAGTGGGGAAGTGAGAGAATGGTTATACTCCCATACTTCCATACTTCCCTACCATACCCCCATACTTCTATACTCCCATACTCCCACACCCCCACACCCCCATACTTTCCCAACCCCCACACCCCCATACCCTTTAAATAATGCGGCATCCTTTCATTGTAACCAGAGAAAATACTGCCTTAGCCATTATCGATGTGCAGGAACGATTGGCCGCTATCATGAAAGATAAAGATCAGGTAGTTCACAATATAAAATTATTAATCCAGGCGGCCAGGCTGTTTAACATACCGATACTGGTTACGGAACAGTATCCCAAAGGATTGGGTCGGACGGTTCCCGAGATCACGGTTGAAATTCCCAAAATCACCCCCATTGAAAAGATGACCTTCAGTTGTTGTCAGGCCGATGCCTTCAATAAAGAACTGGAAGATCTCAAAGTCGATCAGATTATTTTGACGGGTATGGAGACCCATATTTGTGTCTTACAGACGGCTTTAGATGCCCTTCAGGATGGGTATCGCGTTCAAGTTGTGGAAGATGCAGTCTGTTCCAGGACCCGGGATCGTTGGGAAACGGGCTTACGCCAGATGGAAAAAGCAGGAGCTTTAATCACCTGCACCGAGACAGTGATTTTTGAGTTACTGGGTAAGGCAGGAACCGAAGAGTTTAAAACGATGCTCAAAGCGTTAAAATAATGGACTTTTTAAAGCTGGTCGTTGCTACCCAAAATCCTGGCAAGATTCGGGAAATCCGGGAAATTTTGAAAGGGTTAAACTATGTTGTTATCCCCATCTCCGAGCTTTACCCTGACTTTGAGGTGGAAGAAGACGGTCAAACCTATGCAGAAAATGCCTCTAAAAAAGCGATAGCTGCTGCCAGACTTACAGGCCTTATGGCTTTGGCGGATGATTCCGGACTGGAAGTTAAGGCTTTGGGAGGTGCTCCCGGCTTATTTTCAGCCAGATTCGGTGGAAAATCCCTTCCTCAATCAGAAAAGAATCGTCTTATCCTCGAGTCTCTCAAAGGAGTTTCCGATCGATCGGCTCGATTTGTCTGTGTAGTTGCCGTTGCCACTCCTGAAGGTCAGGTTAAAACGGCGGAAGGAATCTGTGAAGGGAGTATTGGATTTAAAGAGCAGGGAGACGGTGGATTTGGCTATGATCCCATTTTTATCGTAGAAGGCTATCAAAAAACCATGGCCGAGCTGGAGCCGGAGATTAAAAATAAGATTAGCCATCGGGCCAGGGCTTTAAAGAAGATCCGGGAGATTTTATCCTCTTTGCAAAGTACCTTCTGATTTAATCCCAAAATCAGACTTGACTTTTATACAAAATTTATCCTATATTGTAGAGCAGTTTGATCCAATACGGGGCGTAGCGCAGTTTGGTTTAGCGCGCGTGCCTTGGGAGCACGAGGTCCCCGGTTCAAATCCGGGCGCCCCGATTTATGTGCGCCTGTAGCTCAGCCGGACAGAGCATCTGCCTTCTAAGCAGAGGGTTGGGGGTTCGAGTCCCTCCAGGCGCATTCTGAAAGGTTTGGAACATTTATCTGAAAATTTATATCTAAGAAAATAGCCCTTATTCGGTGCTACCCCCGGTCATACACCCGGCCATATCTCTGTATTCGACCCCGTTGGCCTGCTCCTCATCGTAGGTGATGCAATGACCAATATCAACAACAAACTGAGTGGTTCGAATCCCCAGTATACCACAAACATGGCCCAAGCCAATGAGAGTATTAAGAAGCTGGCAGCACTGAAGTTTGAAAAGGCCGTTTTCGGCCACGGTGAACCCATTGAACAGGGCGCTTCGGCTGCTGTTGCTAAACTGGCCGGTACTTTATGAGATACAGGGAAGACCACTTCCCTGTCGGCTGGTTTGAGCCTTTGGTGAAGACGCTGACCCTGTTAAGGTGATACCGAGGTACAGGACAGTCCCCCATCGACAATAAGTTGAATACCCGTAATGTACTTAGCTTCATCGGAAGCAAGAAACAGGGCAGCGTAGGCAACGTCCCAGGCATCCCCCATTCTTCCCATGGGGCATTGGCGACTCCGAATTTCCATCATTTTCTGAATATCCCCTTGAGCATAGACATGGGCTAAACTTTTATGGATCATGGGGGTATTGATGAAGCCGGGTAATATACAATTACAGCGAATGTTTTTAGAAGCATATTGGGCTGCTATAGCCTGGGTTAGCTGAATAACCCCTGCCTTTGTGGCACTATAAGAAATATAGGGAACCCCCAGCCAGCGGATACCAGCAACGGAGGCGATATTAATAATGGCCCCACTTCCCTGCCGCTCCATATAAGGAAGCACATATTTACAGGTGAGAAAGACACTCTTAAGATTTATTGCATTGACACGATCCCAGCTTTCCTCGCTGGTCTCAACCGGCCCACCTACCTCTACGATTCCCACGTTATTGTGGAGAATATCGATATGTCCATAACTTTCCATGCAGCGCTCAACGATCGTCTGGACATCTCCGGCTTTAGAGACATCTCCTGCCTGTACGATACATTCTCCCCCTTCTCGGACAATAATGTCCCTGGTCTCCTCCGCCGCTGCCGGGTTAATATCTACGGCAACTACTTTCGCCCCTTCACGGGCAAATAGAACCGCTGTGGCTTTTCCATTACCCCATCCTGGCCCAACAGACCCCGCACCGGTTACAATGGCTACTTTTGCCTTCAATCGTTCTCCCATGCTTAGAACCTCCCTGAAAGATGCCTGAAAAAATAACCCATCCCTCGAACCACAACATAAAACCACTTTACAGTGGATAGAGGAAAAGGTCAACCTAAAATTGTCGTCACAACTGCTTTTCATTTATTTCCTTGACCACTTCCTGGACTTCTGCTAGAAGTCAAAGTAGCTCCTAATTTTATAGGGACCTTCGAGATGTAAAAGTTTAAAAATTTTAGTTTTACACGGGAGGTGTCTTTTTATTCTCCAGAAGCAAGCTCTCCTTTTAATTTCGTTTATAGAAATATTGAGGAGAGCCCATGGTAACCCAAGTACACATCCCGACAGGATGTGTAAATTTGCTTAAAAATATATAACCATGATGGAAGCTCTTAACATCACCAATTGGATTTTACCTATAATTTTTATTTTGGGAGGACTTCTCCTGGGGATATTCTTTGAAGTCATAGTTCTCAAAACTCTCAAAAAAGTAACCGTCTACACAAGCTGGCAGTTGGTTGATATTGTCCTGACCTCACTTCACCGTATGCCCATACTCTGGTTTACCTGTGCAGGTATTTATGGTGCTATTCTGAGTATTTCCGTGCGGCCTCAGGTGCATAAATTTATCCAGGATGTGTTGGTTGCGGTGGTCATCCTCTCAATAACCATATTCTTATCCAGGATCGCGGTAGGTCTGCTCAGCTTGCTTGCCAAAAGGACAGAAGGTAGAGAGGCTCCTCCCTCCTCTCCGGTAGTCCAATATTCTAAGTATTTAGCTTCTCTCTCCCAGAGAGCCGAAAGTGGATTGCCGGCCACATCCCTTTTTGTTAGTGTCACGCTCTTTGCCAACGTGGTAAGGTTACTGATTATTCTTATCGGGGTATTTATTATTCTTCAAAACTTGGGCATTTCCATAACCCCTTTAGTAACTGCCCTGGGGATTGGTGGTCTGGCCGTTGCACTTGCCCTTCAAGATACCTTATCTAATCTTTTTGCAGGTTTCCATATCATTGCTTCTAAACAGGTAAGACCGGGGGATTATGTAAAACTGGACACCGGTGATGAGGGTTATGTAACCGATGTGAACTGGCGAAATACCGTTATTACCCCTCTTCCCGCCAATAACATCATTATTATTCCCAATAGTAAATTTGCCTCGGCTATCATTACAAATTATAACCTTCCCGAGAAAAAGATCTGGGTACCCGTGCAGGTTGGAGTGAGCTACAACAGTGATCTTGAAAAGGTCGAAAAAGTAACCCTTGAAGTTGCGAAAGAAACCGTAAAAGAAGTTGCCGGAGGTGTTCTCGATTTTGAACCCCTTATCCGATATCACACCTTTGGGGATTCCGGGATTCTTTTCACCGTAAGAATGCTGGTTAATGAATTCTCCAGCCAATTTCCGGTTAAACATGAATTTATCAAGAGATTGCATAGACGATATAAAGAAGAAGGGATTGAAATTCCTTTTCCTACCCGGACCGTCTATCTTAAAGAGAAAAAAGATACAGACCCTGAAGCCCAATCTTTATAAACCGATACTTTAAATAGCAGACTGAGTTTTTCATAAATCAAGCCAGATACTTAATGGTGAAGAGTTTTTTCTTGACAACACCCTCCCGTCTATGCATGGGTTTGTCCGTTTAAAGATCAAGATGAGAGGCCTTGACTTAAGGGTTTGTTCTCCTCATTCCCAGGTTCTGCACCGATACCGTTGATTCAGGCACCTTCTTGCTCCTGACATTTCCCTATTCCTTCAAGGAAGGAATCCGGGGAGTGCCCTGTTGTAAGCTCCCTCTGGTGTGGAAGGTTCCTTAAGTCAGTGCCATTTAGATTAAGATAACAAAAGCGGAAATAATCATAGCCTTTTTTAAAGGGAGGGTAGTACTTTCTTTACCTCGTTTTGCTTGGCTTTTAAGTAGATTATCGGGTGCTCCAGGAGGGCGTGGCTGAAGACGCGATCGAAGCTCCCATCATCAAAGGGCAGAGAACAACAGTCTGCCATGAGGAACTCAGCATTATGGATTCCGGCGTCGGCGGCACCGGAAGTTGCTGGCTCGATCTATGAGAATGCGAAATCGATCCCGACGATTTTACCCGGCGCGACAAGGGGGGCCATGCTCAAAGTGATGGAGCCAGGGCCATATCCACAATCCAGCACCAACAGACCAGGGGTCAGATACGAGAGGAAAAACCGGCCATGAGTCTGAACAGACCACTTTACCACGAAATCGGTAACCTTTGGTGAATAACCTGGGGGTATACATTTGGGTCTTCATAGACCCTCTACCCCGGTACGTTACGACGTAATTCCTCCAGCCAGACTGTCGCTTCAGAATCACTGGGTGCCCGCCAATCACCCCGTGGGGAGAGTGATCCACCGGAACCGACCTTTGGACCGTTGGGAATGGCCGTGCGCTTGAATTGACTGATTTTAAAGAAGCGGTAAAGGAAAACTTCCAACCACTTCTTGATAGTTGGTAAATCGTATTGGGTGCGTTTCTCGGGTGGGATCAAATCCGGCCAGATACCTCGAGTTTTATCTCCCCAGGCATGATAACCGAGGAACGCCACCTTGCTGGGTCGGAAACCAAAGCGGGTGATGTAATAGGTGTTAAAATCTTGCAACTCATAGGGTCCGATGACCTCCTGGGTACTTTGAGCCGGCCGATCCGAGGGACCTTCCTTGGCCGGAATCAATTCAGGTGAGATTTCCGTGTCCAGGATCGATTGCAAGATGTTACCGGTCTGTGGATCAAACTGCCCTGAAGTAATAACCCAGCGAATTACATGCTGGATTAAGGTTTTAGGTACCGAACTGTTCACATTATAATGAGACATGTGATCCCCAACCCCATATGTCATCCATCCCAGTGCCAGCTCGCTTAAATCCCCTGTGCCGACCACAAGGGCCTTATGTAAATTCGCCAGGCGAAAAAGATGGGAGGTCCGCTCTCCGGCCTGGACATTCTCGAAGGTGATATCATAAACCGGCTTCCCTTCTGCAAAGGGATGACCAATGTCACGGAACATCTGCATGGCCGACGGACGAATATCTATCTCTCCTGCGGTGACTCCCAATGCATCCATGAGTCGATGGGCATTGGTCCGGGTGATATGGCTAGTGGCAAACCCGGGCATGGTATAACCCAGGATATTTTTCCGAGGCAGCCCCAATCGATCCATGGTCTTGGCTGCAACAATCAGGGCATGCGTGGAGTCCAGCCCGCCGGACACACCAATCACAATTTTTTCGATTCCTGCGCTGGTTAGACGCTTCATGAGGCCATGGACCTGAATATTGTAGACCTCAAAGCAGCGTTCGTCGCGTACCTGTGGATCACTGGGTACATAGGGGAAACGTTCCACCCTTCGCATCAACTCGCTGGCACCTTCGGGCACCTGGAACTCAAATCTGATGTGGCGAATAGTCCGTACCCGCTCCAGATGATCCCCAACAGTATCGTTGAAACTCGTCATTCGCATCCGGTCCTGGATCAAACGTTCCAGATCTATATCTGCAAGGATGATCTGCTCTTCATCTGAGAATCTCTTAGATTCAGCCAGAAGATCGTTATTTTCATAGATCAAGGCATGTCCATCCCAGGCCAGATCGGTGGTCGATTCTCCAGGTCCCGCAGCAGAATATAAATAAGCTGCAATGCATCTGGCCGATTGCGAAGCACATAAATTACGGCGGTACTCGGCCTTGCCGACCGTAATATTACTCGCGGATAAATTTACCAGCACGGTGGCTCCGGCAAGGGCCGCATAGGTGCTGGGAGGAATCGGCGTCCATACATCTTCACAAATCTCCACGTGTAAGGAAAAACCTTCCACGTTAACAGCATCGAATACTAAATCGTCCCCAAAGGGAAGGGATTCACCCAGGAAAAGTACCTCCCGGCTCACGGCCTTACGCCCGGAAGTAAACTGTCGTTTTTCGTAAAACTCCCGGTAATTCGGCAGGTAGACCTTGGGTACGATCCCGAGGATCCGTCCCCGATAAATCACAATCCCACAATTGAACAGTTTTCCCTCAAACCGAAGGGGAGCTCCCACTACCAGAACAGGGGTGAGTTCTCGACTTTCCTCTATAAAATGAACCAGAGCCGCTTCGGTTGCCTTAAGAAGGGCATCCTGGTGAAACAGGTCTTCATTGGAGTAAGCAGAAAGTCCAAGCTCCGGGAAGAGCGCAACTGCGGCACGGAGCTCAGAAGCACGGCGGGCAAGACCCAGCGTGCGCTCCAGATTAAACTCGGGATCTGCTACCCGGACAAAGGGGATACAAACCGCTGCCCGAATGAATCCATGGGAATAGATGGAATAAAAAGGATGTTCCATATTATCCATATAGCCTACCTAAAAGAAAAAATAAATCTTCTTCGGCCTCGTTGCACCTCCCATTAAATTTAACCAAACTTTCCAGGAGCAGCTTTCCTTCTTCTCCAGAAGATCCTTTCAACCTCTTCCTCTACTTCAATTTCCGAGCCGGGAGTAGCGCTTCGTCTTACCTTAATCTGAACCCTTTGGCCTTTACCCGAACAGGGGATTCGTCCCGCCGAATGCATCAATGGCCGTACCAGTAATAGCCGAGCTGGCATCGGATGCCAGGAAGATCACTAACTCTGCGATCTCTTCAGGCCGCATCAATTTTGGGTTTTCTTCCCGGCCTTTGCTCCCAAAGGCTTCCCGATAACCTTCGGTATCCACACCGCCCGGACAGATACAGTTGACATCGATTCCATATGGTTTAACTTCGGCGGCTACACTTTCGGTCAGGCTAATCAACCCGGCCTTTGTTACCCGATAGGCACTACGACCTTTACCACCCCTTCGCCCCCCGATACTGGAAATGTTGATGATCTTGCCGAATCGATTTCTCATCATGCCCGGTAACACGGCCTTGATGAGAAGAGCCGGCCCGGTCAGGTTTACGTCTATTACTTTCCGCCACAAATCGCTATCAAAGTTTACCAGATCGATGGGAGGATGAATAATGGCTGCATTGTTAACCAGGATATCAATACGCCCGAATCTCCTGAGAGCCTCCTCAACCAGATGGTGAATGTCCCTTTCAACACCCAGATCCGCCACCACCGCCAGGGCTTCCCGTCCCATTTGCCTGAGTTGATCTGCAACGGCCTCCAGGGCTTCCAGGGTACGGGCGGTGGCAACCACATGGGCTCCTTCACAACCCAAGGCCAGGGCTGTGGCCTTTCCTATCCCCCTACTTGCTCCCGTAACGAGGGCAATCTTGTTTTCAAGTCTCTCCATGGGTCTCTCCTTTTTATCCTTTCTTAGGATAAAACCTTCCTAATGTAAAGAGAATTTTGAAGCGGAAGGAGACTTTTCCCATTTCCCAGTTCCTCACAAAATACCTGATTTATCAAAAAATTTGATATAATATGAAAAAAATGTAAATTCAAACTCAGAGGTTTCAAAGAGCCATTTACAGAATCCTTCAAAAGAGGCTCTAACCCATAACGGAGTTATCCCATTTAAATTTAAGAGGGAGGAATAAATCATGTCAAACACTGCAGCAGATATATTGATAGATACCCTTTACGACTGGGGGTTGAAGTTATCTTTGGTCCGCCCGGTGACGGAATCAACGGAATTATGGAGGCTTTACGCCAAGGAGTAGGCCGCTAAGTTTGCTGAATCGCTGGTTCGAGGTACTCCTAACCGGGGAAAGATTGCCTTTACGGTATTGTAGGATAAAGTGAGAGAGTTCATTTAAAGAGGAAGATGTTCATTTTGAAACTAGTATTAGAAAAATAAAAAAGGAGGTACCTATGAAGACAAAACTTCTCCACGATCAGGATGAAAGAACCTTTGCCGTTATATTTGATAAGGGGGATGAGCTTATGTCCGGCTTGCTAAACTTTGCCAGGAGTCAGAAGCTGAAAGCAAGCCATTTCACGGCTATCGGTGCGTTCAGTGAAGCCATTTTAGGCTATTTCAGCCGGGAAAGTAAAGAATACAAAAAGATTCCCATCCGGGAACAGGTCGAGGTGCTTTCCTTGATAGGAGATATTTCCCTTAAGGATGGTGAACCCAAGATTCACGCCCACGGGGTGGTTGGGAAGTCCGATGGTACAGCCCATGGAGGTCATATTCTGGAGGCCAGGGTGTGGCCTACCCTTGAGGTTATGATCGTTGAATCACCGGCATATCTACAACGTAAATACGATGAGGAGACAGGTCTTGCGCTGATAAATATATAAGCATAAGGCCTCTCCATTGGGGAGGACAGGAAGGCTTTCAAGGGTATCTTTTTTGTAGCCAGCTCCTCCGACTCCCCTTCCCTGTGCAGGAAGGGGAGAGATCAGATTAATAATCTACCCAAATAGCAAAATACATGCTAAATTATATTAAAGACCCTTACCCTTCATCCGGCTTAGGAGTCTCCACCGGCTAGGAGAGGGATAAGGAGTCAGGGGTATAATCTTTTTAAAAATACCTAACCGTTGCTTCCCTTAGTTTAAAAACTTTTCTTTTTACTAACCACCGATCCAGGCGTTACACCCTTCGGCCAGGAACACTTATGAGAAACGGTTCGGGAAGTAAAATAATTGCAAGGTTATCTGTTTGGAGGAATGGGAGAAATTTCTATCTCTTCGCCCTGATATTCAGCTTACTTTCCTTTGGAGCAAGTTGTGCTTATGATAAAGGCCTGGAACCCGGTTCAAAGACAAATAAAGTCATAGAGGAAGAAGGGGGTTCTATTGCCGAGGTTGCCGGAGTTCGTATAACGGTTAGAGGAAATACCTGGTCGGGGGAGCCCCCCAACCTGGCAGAATATTTAACACCCCTTCAAACGACCCTTGAAAACCAGAGTGGTAAATCCCTCCTTATCCGTTATAACAATTTCATACTGGCCAATTCATCAGGTCTTTATGTTCAGGCCCTCTCTCCGCAGGAAATTAAGGGTAATGTCGTGATAGGTCCTTCCATTAACCCACTGAATCCCGATGCGATCCCGTATGGAGAATCCTACCCCCCTCCCTGGGAAGGTAACTTTACGGCGGATCCCTGGTACTATGCCCGTTATTATGGGATATGGTGGACGCCTCTGCCTACGACGGATATGTATGAGAAAGCCCTTCGGGAAGGCGTACTTGAGAACAATCATCAACTATCCGGCTTCCTTTACTTTCAGAAAATAGATAAGAAGGTACCTCGGGTAAGCTTTAACGTCAAGTTAATGGATGCCAAAACCGGGGAAATTTTTGGAATCGTGAGCCTCCCTCTGACAATAAAAAATAACCTATAAATCCCATCCAAAGTTTATCGTTTCCTGAAACCTGGAGGGCTATCTTAAAAACCAAAAAGCCATCTCCACATCTGGAGATGACTTTTCCTGGAAAGGTGATCGGCGGGACTCGAACCCGCACTCGCCAGGGCCACAACCTGGAGTGTTAACCTTTACACCACGACCACCATGGTTCTATATTACTAAGGAATAAATTCTGGTCAACGGGAAGATTTGTCAAGGATTTTTTCATTGACGATGGGGGAAAATTGTGTTAAAAACTTAACCATTTAATCCAGATCTGTAATGAATTTCTTGTAACGGTACCTGGGGGGTCTATGATGTTTGAGAAGAGGGGGAGCGGAAGGCGAAACCATGAGAAAAATATTTGACTTATTCTTCCTTCGGAGATTATTTTATTATACGGTGTTTATGCCAGCAAGCCAAAATCCAGATTTATTCCTGCATTGGGAAAATGTTATGCGCCTGTAGCTCAGTTGGATAGAGCGCCGGACTTCGAATCCGTAGGCCGCAGGTTCGAGCCCTGCCAGGCGCGTTCAGAGAAGATTTATTTTTGCGAGAGTGGTGGAACTGGCAGACACGCAGGACTTAGGATCCTGTGGGTAAAACCGTGTGGGTTCAAATCCCACCTCTCGCATCCCTATGAGTTTATCGTCTGTGGTCTATAGTTTATAGTAGGGTTGGATCAGGCCATAAACTATCTGAAGAAGGGGTTGTTAATTCTACTACAGACTATAGACTACAGACACTGGACAAACAATCCGTGGTGAAAGTAGCCGTTGAAACCCTAGACCCTTGTAAGAAAAAATTGCTCATTGAAGTTCCAGAAGAAGATGTGAACAAGCAATATCAGGCTATTCTCAATGAATTGAGAAAAGACGTAAGGATCCCCGGGTTCCGAAAAGGGCGTGTACCGCAAGATTTGCTGAAAATGCGGTTTAGAAAACAGATTGAAGAAGAGGTTAAGGCGAAATTACTTCAGTCTTCCTATGAAGAAGCTTTGAAGGAAAATAACCTTTCTCCTGTGATTAAACCGGAGGTGGATCAAGACAAGCTGAGCCTGGCAGAAAACAAGCCCTTTAAATATGAAGTTACCGTTGAGGTCAAACCGGAAGTCAAGGTGGAGAACTACAAGGGAATTAAAATTACCAGACCGGTTATGAAACCGATTACCGAGGAAGAGGTTCAAAAAGGGT
Organism: Candidatus Limnocylindrales bacterium; assembly: GCA_035559535.1. Lineage (NCBI taxonomy): Bacteria > Bacillati > Chloroflexota > Candidatus Limnocylindria > Candidatus Limnocylindrales > Candidatus Limnocylindrales bacterium. Next base: position 11,423 of record DATMBG010000043.1, on the reverse strand, counting down.
TGGAAGTGCTTCAAAGGGAACATATTCAATTTCGAGAAGCTCCGGAAGGTTATACCATCAAAAAAGATGATATGATCATCATTGATTATGATGGCTTTATAGATAATAAGCCGGTTAAAAACGGCAGTGTTCGAGATTATTCTCTGATAGTAGGTTCAGAAACCATGGTTCCGGGCTTTGAGGAGCAATTTCTGGGAAAAAAGAAGGGAGAGGAGCTGGAGTTTAATCTACTCTATCCCCAGGATCATCCCAATCCAGAACTTGCTGGAAAAAGTGTTCATTTTATTATAAAAATTAAGGATGTTAAGGAGGGATATCTGCTTCCTTTAGACGATGAGTTTGCCAAGGATTTAGAGCTGGATTCGTTGGAGGAGCTTAAAGCGAAGGTTCGAAAAGGTATTGAAGAGCGGCTTCAAAAGGAGATGGAAGTGCAAATTAAACAGAAGATTTTAGATACCCTTATCGACCAGCACCCCTTTCCGGTACCTCCCTCTCTGGTAGCTTATGAACAGATGATATCCAGGGTCTCTGAGGAAGAGGCTATGCGACGGGTACGAGGTTCCATTATCCTAGAGGAGATTACTAAACAAGAAAATATAACAGTTTCTGAGGAAGAATTAGATGAAGAGATCAAAAAGATGGCCGCACGTCATAACCAACATCCGGCTAACCTCAAGAAATCTTTAAAAGAAAAAGGAACCTTAGAAGATCTGCGCTCAGAACTTTTAAAAATGAAAGCTTTAGATTTCTTAATGGCCCATGCCAATATAACGGAGGAGAACCAGCCATGAGTGAATTGTTTCTTGACAGATCAACAACATCTTACAGGTGGCCCCTACAGCAGAAGCCTTCTATGACCGTAATTCCCATGGTTATTGAGCAGACCGGGCGGGGAGAACGGGCTTACGATATTTATTCTCGACTCTTAAAGGATCGCATCATTTTCATTGGAACGCCCATCGATGATATGGTTGCCAATTTAATCATTGCCCAGATGCTATTTCTGGAGGCAGATGACCCCGAGAAGGATATTTACTTATATATCAACAGCCCTGGAGGAGTGGTTACCTCCGGATTGGCTATTTACGATGCCATGCAGTATATTAAACCTGATGTTTCAACCATCTGCGTGGGTCAGGCTGCCAGTATGGGGGCGCTGCTTTTGGCTGCAGGAACCAAAGGAAAACGCTTTGCCCTACCCCATGCCCGGATTATGATTCATCAACCCATGGGCGGATTTCAAGGACAGGCTTCGGATATTGATATTCAAGCCCGAGAGATTCTTCGGATGAAGGACGAGTTGAATCGCATCCTGGTTAAACATACCGGCCAAAAAATGGAGCGAATTCAGGCGGATACCGATCGGGATTTCTTTATGACACCACAACAAGCCAAGGAATATGGCTTGATCGATGAAATGATAGAACGAAAACATTAGAAGTGCCTAAAGTGAGTTGTCAGCCACTAACAATGAAGGGAAACTTTAGCTCGCTTTAGACACTTTGATCACTTTGGCCCATGCCTATTTCACGAAGTGGGGGTAAAAATCTTGCTTGTTCCTTTTGCGGGAAGCCTCAAGAAGCTGTCCGAAAATTGATAGCAGGTCCATCGGTGTATATCTGTAATGAGTGCGTGGAGCTTTGTAATGAAATCATTGCAGAGGAAACCAACGAGGAAATCAGCGAGGCTTTCCAGTCTCTTCCTAAACCTAAAGATATCAAGAAAGTTCTCGATGATTATGTCATCGGACAAGAACACGCCAAAAGAATTCTCTCTGTGGCTGTCTATAACCACTATAAGCGGATTGAGGCTGATCTGGATGTAGGGGATGTAGAGCTCCAAAAGAGTAATATACTTTTAGTGGGTCCCACAGGTACCGGAAAAACGTTGCTTGCCCAAACTCTGGCCCGGATTCTAGATGTTCCCTTTGCCATAGCCGACTGTACCACCCTCACGGAAGCCGGCTATGTGGGAGAAGATGTAGAGAATATCATTGTAAAGCTTCTCCAGGCTGCCGATTATGACATAGAGCGAACAGAAAGAGGGATCGTTTACCTGGATGAAGTGGATAAAATATCCAGAAAATCCGATAGTCCCTCCATAACCCGGGATGTCTCCGGAGAAGGAGTTCAACAGGCCCTTTTAAAAATTCTAGAGGGGACCATCGCCAACGTACCCCCCCAGGGAGGACGAAAACATCCTCATCAGGAGTATATTCAGGTGGATACCACCAATATTCTATTTATTTGTGGGGGAGCTTTTCATGGCATAGAGAAAATTATCGAACGCCGAATCGGTAAATCTTCCATAGGTTTTACAGCAGAAATCCAAAAGAAAAATGAACGAACCATGGGAGATATCCTCAAACATATTCAACCCATCGATTTACTCAAGTACGGCCTTATTCCGGAATTTGTCGGAAGATTGCCCATCGTGGCCACCTTGGAAGATCTGGATGAGGAAGCTTTAATCCGGGTTTTGAAAGAACCTAAAAACTCCCTGGTTAAACAATACCAAAAACTGTTTGAGTTTGAAAAGGTCAAACTCAAATTTACCGAGGGCGCCCTGGCCGCTATTGCCAGAGAAGCTCTAAAACGAGAAACAGGTGCACGGGGATTACGAGCCATCATGGAAGATATTATGCTTGATCTAATGTACGAACTTCCCTCTCAACAGACAATTAAAGAGTGTGTGATCAGTGAAGACGTCATTTTTAAAAAGGAAAAACCTTTGTTGCTGTATGAGAAGACGGGATAAAAGATTCGTGGTCAGTGAGCCATGGGCAGTAAGGGAGAGGAAGGAGGAACTGCTCACTGTCCACTACCCGCTGCCTGTATGAAGGTCAAATCCGCCACATTTATTGTCAGTGCTACCAACCCCTCCCAATATCCTCGTCACTCTCTACCTGAAATTGCCTTTGTGGGAAGATCCAATGTAGGGAAATCCTCTTTGATAAACAGCCTGGTCGAAAAAAAAGGCCTTGCTAAGACCAGCAGTACCCCCGGTAAAACCCGGCTCATCAATTTTTTCAACGTCAATAACCTGTTATGTTTTGTAGATCTGCCGGGTTATGGTTATGCCAAGGCACCGAAAGAAGTGATAGCCGGCTGGCAATCCATGATAGAAACTTATCTCTTAAAAAGAGAAAACCTCAAGGGGATCGTTCTTATCTTAGATATTCGCCACGCTCCAACCCCAGACGATCAAACCATGAAAGAATGGCTGGATTATCATAGGATAAAAACCCTGATAGTGGCTACAAAAGCCGATAAGTTATCTAAAAATCAGAGGATTTCCCGTTTGAGAGAAATCGAAAAGCTTCTACCGATCCGGCCGGGGGAATCCCTAATCAGCTTCTCGGCCTTAACCGGAGAGGGAAAAAAAGAAATCTGGCAAGCCCTTATAAATTTAGCACAGGGGGATACGGCTATGCTATCGCAGAATGACGAAAAATGATCCTGTATCTCTCTGTACCCCCCTCACGCAGGGGTTAGGTAATTACCATAGGAAATGGGGATGAATCCAGCGTATGAAAATAGCGGTTGTTATTCAAAGATACGGCTTAGATATTACCGGAGGTGCCGAACTTCACTGTCGATGGATTGTGGAGCGTCTGGCCACCAATTTTGAAACGGAAGTCCTCACGACCTGTGCAAGGGATTATGTAACCTGGAAAAACGAATACCCGGCCGGGCTTACCCTGGTCAATGGAATTCCAGTTAGAAGGTTTAAAACTGATCAAATGCGATCTCCTCGAAAATTTGATAAGCTCTCCCAAAAGCTCTACGGCAATTCCCATACTTATCTGGATGAAATACACTGGATGATCCAGCAAGGTCCTTATTCTTCAGGATTACTCAACTATATCAAGGAAAACCGGTCCCACTACCAGCGTTTTCTCTTTTATACCTACCTCTATCCAACGACGTATTTCGGGATGCAGTTAGTTCCGGAGAAAAGTCTTTTCGTTCCCACGGCCCACGACGAACCCCCTATCTATTTCGATATTTTTAAAGCCCTTTTCCACCTCCCCAGGGGCATTTTTTATCTTACCCAAGAGGAAAAAGAGTTTGTCACAGGACTGTTTAACAATGGCAGAATTCCCCATGAAGTACTGGGGGTAGGAGTTCAACTCCCTGAGAAGCCAGATCCTGAAGCTTTTCGATCCCGATTTCAAATTTCCGAGGATTTCATCTTGTATGCCGGTCGGATTGACGAAGGGAAAGGATGCGGTCAACTCATCCACTACTTTCTGAAATACAAAACCTGCCATCCATCCCCCCTTAAACTGATCCTTATAGGCAAGTTGGCCATGCAAATTCCCCATCATCCGGATATTCAAGTCTTAGGGTATGTTTCCGATGAAGATAAATTTAATGCCATGAAGGCAGCGACGGTGCTGGTAGCCCCTTCCCTGATGGAAAGTTTATCCATCGCCTCCTTGGAAGCCTGGGGGGTTGGAACCCCGGTTTTGGCCAATGAAGGTTGTTCTGTCCTCAAAGGTCACTGCATCAAAAGCAATGCCGGACTCTACTATGGCAATTATGAGGAGTTTCAGGCCTGCCTGGGCTTGTTGTTAGGTAATCCCGAACTGCGTCGTAAATTGGGGGAAAACGGAATCCGTTATATTCAGAAAGATTATCAATGGCCTGTTATCGAGGCCAAGCTCCAAAAGATGATTCAGCTTTTAAGTGTTTGAAGTTTTTTCAATTTTAGACACTTGCGTGCACTTAAAACCCTTTAGGCACTTTAACATGCGAGACCTTATCCTCCAGAGTTTTAAAGAAAGTGCGGAATTGAAAATCCGATTTATTGAGACCCATTTAAACCTGGTTATTTCGGTTGCCAACGAGCTGGTTCAGGCTTTACAGTCTGGAAAGAAATTACTTGCCTTTGGTAACGGGGGTAGCGCCGCCGATGCGCAGCATATGGCCGGGGAGCTGGTAAATCGGTTTAAATTTGATCGCCCGGCTCTACCAGCACTTTCTTTAGCTACGGATACGTCGGTGCTCACGGCCATTGGGAATGATAGCGATTACTCTCAAATTTTTGCCAGACAGATTGAAGCCCTGGGGCAAGAAGGGGACATTGCCCTCGCCATCAGTACCAGTGGTAATTCTCTGAATGTCCTTCGTGGTGTGGAAGCAGCCCGAAGAAAGAAGTTAAAGACGGTGGCTTTTACGGGTAGAGATGGGGGGAAATTGGCATCTCTGGTCGATTATGCCATTATTGTTCCCTCCCCGGAAACTCCCAGGATTCAGGAAGTTCATTTGACTTTGATTCATGTAATTTGTGAGATTATCGAGCATGAGTTGTTCAAGGCATAAGGGGTCATGCGTACGGCGTCCTGTGGTCTATAGGTCTTCTACGCGTCACGTACCCCACATTACGTAATTACCTTGTCTTACGAGCCTATTAATCTGGAAAAAATTAAAACCTATCCCTTGCTGGATCGAAAAAGTAAGGTAAAGGTTGGCGATTTTGCCCACCGCTGGCAAAAAAAGGGGAGTTTTCAGGATTTTATCTCTTCCCTGCCGCATATTTTGGCCGGAACAGATCTCCGACAGATTATAAAGGCCGTTGTAACTGCAGTTAAAGCCCACAGGCCGGTTGTATTTGCCATGGGGGCCCATGTGATTAAGTGTGGCCTTTCACCTGTCATCCTAGACCTCATGGAAAGGGGGGTCGTCTCGGCGATTGCTCTGAACGGGGCCGGCATCATCCATGATTTTGAATTGGCTCTGGCTGGGAAAACCTCTGAGGAGGTTGAAGAAGGCCTCTCCACCGGAGAATTTGGAATGGCTCGAGAGACGGGAGAATTTCTCAATGAGGCTATTGAAAAGGGAGTTCAAGATCACCTGGGTATAGGAGCTGCCGTAGGTCGAGAGCTGATAAATTTAAGTCCGGCTTATCTGGATTACAGCCTTCTGGCAGCCGCCTATCGATTGAAGTTACCGGCCACCGTTCATATCGCCGTCGGTACGGATATCATTCATATGCACCCCAGGGCAAAGGGATCGGCATTGGGGGAAGGGAGTCTCCGGGATTTTAAAATTTTTGCCTCGGTGATTTCGAACCTGGAAGGGGGCGTCTATTTCAATATCGGCTCCGCAGTTCTTCTTCCCGAAGTATTCTTAAAAGCCCTGACTCTGGTTCGAAACCTGGGTTACCCCGTTGAGAACTTTGTGACGGTTAATATGGACTTTATTAAACACTACCGACCCACCCAGAATGTGATAAACCGTCCTGTTTCAGGTAGCGGAAAAGGGTATGCCCTCTTTGGTCATCACGAAATCATGCTCCCTCTTCTTGCTGCCGGAATTATTGAGGAACTCGATTAAGTGAATCATGGGTCATGGGGGGTGAACCTATTTGAGACGTCGAGACGCGGAGACGCGGGGACAAGGAGACTGGGGGCACAAAGAATCCCCCCGCGTCTCCAGGTCCAAGACAGCATCCCTCATGGCTTATGATTTTTAACCTTTTATGAGGACCAGGAAAGCTTTCCGGGCTGGAAGTTTTTATCCGGCCTCCCGCTCTGCCTGCATTCAATTGCTGGAAACCTGCTTGAACCAGGTTCCTGCTCCCGAGGAACCTCCTCGTATTATCGCAGGCATTGTCCCTCATGCAGGATGGGTATATTCGGGACCTACAGCCGGTAAAGTGTTTTATAATATCAAAGAAAAAATGGGAAAAGCCACCGAAGCCCCTGTGTTTCTGATTTATGGGGCCGTTCATGTCTGGGGCGCCGAGGTTCCTTCTCTATATCCGGAAGGTTATTGGGAGACTCCTTTGGGCAAAATAGAAGTAGCCGGCGAATTGGCCGAGAAAATACTCGCCGAGGATATACCGGTAGCGGCTGATCCGGAAGTTCATGCCAGGGAACATTCTATAGAAGTACAAGTCCCTTTTATCCAGTATTTGTTCCCCGGCGCTAAAATTCTTCCCATTATGGTTCCACCGGATAACCAGGCGGTCATCCTGGGAGAGCGTATAGGTACCCTTCTTTCCACAGGGAACCAACCCGTTGTAGTTTTGGGAAGTACCGATTTAACCCATTATGGTCCCGGCTATCGCTTTACCCCGGCCGGTGTTGGACCTGAAACTCTGGCCTGGAGTAAAGAGAACGATCGCCGGATAATTCAATTGGCCCTGGAAATGAAGGCAGAAAACGTCATTCCAGAAGCCAGATCCCATCATAATGCTTGTGGGGCCGGAGCTATTGCCGCAGCGGTTGCAACGGCTAGGACCCTGGGGGCACAAAAAGGAGTCCTTCTGGAACATATTACCAGTTATGAAGTAAGATCCGAAGGAGAGATAGAAGATTTTGTAGGTTACGCCGGAATTATTTTTGGAATTGGGAATTAGGAATTGGGAATTCCTCAATTCCTAAATTAATTGTTGGTTAATTGTCCTGGATAAGACGGTTCTGGGACAGTGGGACCCAGGGACCAGGGATACGAGAAATCCCCACATCCCGATAGTAGGGGCTATCGGCCGATAACCCCTACATTATCCGCATCTCGATGGCCCACTGTCTCAGAGGCTTCTTCCTTTTATTCTCAGGAGATAAAACAACAAATTCATGGATAAGCGGGCCTATCTTACCCAAATCCCCTCTGTAGATGCGATGCTGGCAGAACCTTTGGTGAAGGAACTTTTAGAACAATTTCCCAGGGAAATTGTCGTCGAAGGGATTCGAAAAGTTCTTAATGCGCGTCGCTCCCAAATCCTGGAGAGTTTAGATCCTACGCGATTGCCTCAAATCGATAAGTCTCAGCTCATCGCAGAACTGGAAGTTGTGGTAAAAAGCCAGATGGAACCTCATTTAAAATATCTTATCAATGCCACCGGAGTTATTCTCCATACCAACCTGGGACGGGCTCCTTTAAGTGAACGCGTTTGTCAAAGAATCACCGAGATTGCCCGACAGTATTCTAATCTGGAACTGGATCTCAGTACCGGGGAGCGGGGAGAACGATACACCCACATCGAAGGGCTCCTGAGAAGGCTAACCGGGGCTGAATCCGGACTTGTGGTTAATAATAATGCGGCAGCGGTCTTACTGGTTTTAAACACCTTTGCCCAGGGAAAAGAGGTAATCGTCTCTCGAGGCCAGCTCATCGAGATCGGAGGCTCTTTCCGAATCCCGGATATTATGGTAAAAAGCGGGGCTATCCTCAAAGAGGTGGGAACTACCAACAAGACCCATCTCCGGGATTATCGGGAAGCCATTACCCCTAACACGGCGTTTCTCCTTAAAGTTCATACCAGTAACTACCGGATCCTAGGTTTTACGTCCGAGGTTTCCCTGGAAGAGCTGGTTCAACTGGGACGGGAATATCATGTTCCCGTCATGGAAGACCTGGGAAGCGGAAGCCTGATCGATCTGAGCCGCTATGGTTTAGAAAAAGAACCTACCGTCCAGGATTGTATCCGGGCCGGGGTGGATATTGTTACCTTTAGTGGAGATAAGCTCCTGGGCGGTCCCCAGGCCGGATTGATTGTGGGTAAGGCGACCTATATTGAGAAACTTAAGAAAAACCCATGGACCCGGGCTATTCGGGTAGATAAAATGACCCTGGCCGGCCTGGAAGCGGTTCTCCTGGAATACCTGGATCCAGAAAAAGCTATTCAGGAAATCCCCACCCTTCGTATGTTAACCATGAAGCTGCCTGAGCTGGAAGCGAGGGCTAAAAACCTGTTGAATCTTCTGTTAGAAACCCAACACTTTCCAACCAACCCAGATACACCCGGGCAACCCTCTGGAGAGTCTTTTTCTGCCAGAATTCTGGATGACTTCTCTCAGGTAGGTGGCGGTGCCCTTCCACTACAGAAACTTCCCACCAAGGTCGTTGCCGTTAAACCTTTTAAATTCTCCGTTCAATGCCTGGAAGAGCGATTACGGGCCTATAATCCTCCTATCCTGGCACGGATTCAGAATGATGAACTTCTCCTGGATCCTAGAACCCTGGAAGTGTCCCAGTTCCCTATCCTTGCTGAAGCCATATCGGTTATCTGTAAAAGCCTCTAAGGGGATCGACTTCCTTCCGTGGGTCTCCAGACGATTATATCAACCTTCCCCTATCTCCCTCATAATCTCCAGAACCGGGGTATCCCCCCTCCTTAAATTAAAAAAGTTTTCTAAAGTCAGTCTATTTTTTGCTTGAATTTTTTTGAAGTTTCTGTTAGAGTTGCCAGCCTGATTTAAATTAATCCACAACTCGCCAGATTTAGGGTACAGGGTCCGTCATGGTGGGGACGTGAGGTGAGCCGAAGCCTAAAGTGAAGCGAAGGGGACGAAGTAATCTGTTATTTTTACTTCGATGTGAGATGATATAACATCCAAAACTGCAACCTAAGTATAGGAGGACTTCTCCATGGAACGTAAGTCGAATAAGAAAAAAACGGTGGCATCAAGTAAATCCATAAAAACTCCTAAAGAAAGGGAAACATCTGCCAAGATGGTTCGACCTTTAAGGCCTGTGAAGTCAATGCATGGTCCCGAAGTAAAACCCTCCAGACCTTCTAAACGGGTTGTAAAAGAGAAGGTGGGTAGAAAAAAAGAGGTTTCTCCTCCGGTAAGTCTTCCTACCGGGTTTTTTAAAATTTACGATGCCTTAAGACACCCTTCTGCCCATCCTGGAATTTTTATAGATTCCCCAACTTTTCCCAACTGGGGAAACCCGACAAGGCTTCGGTATAGGGCGGTTCGGGCCACAACCCAGCCGGGATTCCTGGTTTTTGGACAGTACGAAAAGGGTTTTCCGGTTCAGGACTGGATAGCCGTATTCAGTGTCGTCGTAGATAATAACACCTTTGACGACGCTTATGTGGGCACTCTGGATGTGGTTCAGGATTCCACCCGGGTGATCGCCAAAATGATCCTGACCCGAAAAGATTTCCCCGAAGCCGGTAAACCTGTTCGGTTCGCTTTACCTTTTAGACCCACATCCCCTGATTCCAAATTAGAATTCCGGCTTTATTATATGGGTTATACCTATATGGCCATTAAGTTTATCTGTATTGTGGATCCTGCCCTTACCCCCCTCTCCTCTCCCAGGTTGGGGGAGGGATGGATACTCCCAGAGGGGAGTTTCCTATCGGACGAGGAATTGGCCAAACTTTTACCCTCTCCGGTATCCCCCTTTATGGGGGATTATGTTTATAACCTTAGGGCTAGGGGCTACGATCTTTATAATGAGATAGATCCGCCCCAAAAGCTGGTGATTACGGGGTATTCTACCTATATGTGGACAGATATGAGTTTTTATCCCTGGGACGGCCCTTACAAGGGGAAGACCCCTGCCGAGTTTGCCGACATTATCCGGGGGTATAACGCGTGTCTTACCCGAGTTTTCTGTATCGATACCTGGACCTCGTCTCTTTTCCCCTGGAGTAGAGTAGGTCAAACGGGGAAGTTTGACTTGAACCGTTTCGATCCGATCTATATGGAGAACCTGAAAAATCTGGTCCGATCCTTTGGAGAGAGGGGAATTATCGTGGTTTTAGATTTGTTCGACAACGTAGCCCTTTGGGACACACCCTCCGGCATGACCTGGCGAAGACATCCCTTTAATGCCGCTAATGGCGGCCCGATCACCAATCCTAAGGATGGTCGCCCTGAGTTTTATAATCCCAATCCAACAGTTCGGGCCCTTCAAGAAAACTATGTTCGCTACATGGTAGATTCGTTACGAGAGTATAAAAATATTATCTTTGAAGTCTGTAATGAGTACAATATGGGAGGAGGTGCCACCTGGCATAACTGGGTTGCCGATGTGATTAAATCGGTAAATCCTGAAGTATTGGTCTCTGCCTCCCTCGAAGTGGATAAGCCCGGATATTTCGATGTCTGGTCCTATAAAAATACCGATATTATCTATGATCACACCGGGGGCTGGGTATCCCGGGATTTTAAGACCATCTGGAAAAACTATGTAACCATTAAGCTAAAAGAACCCGGAAAACCCGTCCTTCTTTCCACCGACGGGTGTGAAGAAAATTACCCGGCCCAACATCGGGATATGGTCAACGCGGCTAAGTTTGCTATTGATCAGAACTGCGGGGTGGAGTTCAAGGACTTATACGAGCCCGTAGCCCAAGAGGTCAAAGCCTTTGCAGTTCCCCTTGCACCGGCAGGAACCGTTTAGGTAGGGGCGACTGGCCGGTCGCCCGTACTGGGAATTAGGGATTAGGTTCCTTAATTCCCAATCCCTAATCCCTAATTCCCAAATTTCTGTCAGTGTCAACCGGGACGGTTGACCTACCATCAACCCTCGGGAATATAAAACCGTAAAGGGTATAATAACCTGCAGGGCAATTCTGGGTGATCGCCCTTAAACAGGGCCCCTACAAAGGGCAATCCCCTCACCCCCTATCCCCCTCTCCTGTGTAGGGGCGGGAGGCCTCCCGCCCCTACA